>JAYTBD010000913.1:0-2612 GCA_043737155.1 Fimbriiglobus sp.
GGCCGGCGCCACTTGCGGGGCGAAGGGCCCCCCTCCGCCGCCGAAGCCGCCGTCGACGCCGAATCCGCCCGGCGCGGGGCCGACCGGTCGGTCGGCGTCGGGGCGGAGCTTGTCGGCGCGGGCTTCGGTCGTCACGAAGAGCACGTTGCTCATGCGCACCACGGCCAAGCCGCCGACATCCGCGGCCAAGCGCACCGCCGATTCCAGCGGCACGTCTTCGATCTTGAGCGTCATCTTTTCCTCGGCCATCTTCTTGGCGCGCGGGTCGATGACGATGTTCGCGCCGGTTTCATCCGCCAAGCTTTTGAGCGCCTCGGCGAGCGACTTGCTTTCGACATCAATGGTCACGAGTTGCCGGAGCTGGCGGATGGTCACGCCCTCGTCCGTCGAAACGATAATGCCGGTGGAAGTGACCCCGCAGCGAAGGCTGAAGCCCGAGAACGCGGTCCGCAAGCAATCCTTCAATTTGATATCTTTGTAATCGAACTTCACGATCTGCTGGGTGAAATCGATGCCGAGCATTTGAATGGTGGGCGTATCGAGGGCGATGTCGATCTTGCCGACTTCTTTGAGCAGTTCGATCGCTTCAAACACCGTTTTGCCATCGGACTTCGCGGTGATCTTCTGCTCCAGGGCTTTGCGGGCCTTCTGTACGGCGTTGTCGCCCGCCTTGGGTTCGGTGGGCACCGGTGCGGCCAGAGCCGAACCCGCGAGGATGATCCCCATCACGAAGGCGAGGGCCGATTTCCATAAACGATCGAACATGGGAAAACTCCGGGACGGGCGGACTCGACGGTTTCAGTCTACCCGGACGCACTGGGGCAGTCTGCGCGATTCCAACGCGAACGGTCGCCCGGGCGTTGGCGAGAACTTGTTTGACCCGGCACCCTCTTTCCGGCAAACTCAATCCCGGTCGTACTTCGGAGCCCGTGCAATGCGTCACATTCCACTGATCCTCGCTCTCGCATTGGCCGGAACCGCAGTCCGGTCCGCGCCCATTCCCAAGGAGCTCCGGGCGAACGACAACGCGCGCATCGCCGGCAAATGGAAGCAAGAATTCCTGGCGATGCGCGGCGGGGAGAAACAGCCCGACACCAACACCACTTTTTACTTCGAGGCCGCCGGAAAATGCGCGATCGGATATGGGGAGGGGCCGTCGCAAAACCCTTCGGGGTACTCGCTCGACCCCGCATCAATGCCCCGCAAAATGAAGTGGCTCAACGGTCCCGAAAAGACCGAATGGCGCTGCCTCTATGAACTCGACGGCGACAGCCTGAAAGTTTGCTTCATCGACCACAACACGGAAGTCCCCGCCGCGCTCGCCCCGGCCGCGAACGCGACGATCTACTACCTGACACGGGTGAAAGAATAGATCCGACTTCCGTACAATTTCCGTTTTGGCCGACGGAGTCGCCATGCCTTTCCAAGCCCTCGGCCTGCACCCCCTCCTGTTGAAGGCGACCAAGGACCTCGGCTACACCGATCCGACCCCGGTGCAAGCCGGCGCCATCCCGCCCGCGCTCGAGGGGCGCGATGTCTTGGCCACCGCCCAAACCGGTACCGGCAAGACCGCCGCGTTCCTGCTGCCGATCCTTCACCGCTTGCTCGCCCAACCGCGCAAGGGCATCCGCGTCGTTGTCATTTCGCCGACGCGCGAACTCGCCGAACAGATCGAGCAAGCGTGCAAGGGCTTCAACGCGCACACCGAGTTGAAGTCGGCGCTCATCGTCGGGGGTCGACCCATCGGTCCGCAAGAGCGCGCGATTCACTCGGGCCCGGACGTGATCGTCGCGACGCCGGGGCGATTGCTCGACCACATGAACCAGCTCGGCGCGAAGTTCGCCGGGGCGACCGTCCTCGTACTCGATGAAGCCGACAGCATGCTCGACATGGGCTTTCTGCCCGACGTCAAACGGATCGTGAAGAAACTCCCCGGCCGTCGGCAGACGCTGCTCTTCTCGGCGACGATGCCGCCGACGATTGCCAGCCTCGCGGCGGAACTGTTGAAGAATCCGGTGACCGTGCAGATCGGCAAGCGGACCGCCGCGGCGGTCGGCATCACCCAAGCCGCGTACCCGGTGCCGGCGCATTTGAAATCGGCGCTCCTTCGGCACCTCCTGCGCAGCACCGAGATGCCGTCGATTCTGGTCTTCACCCGGACAAAGCACGCGGCGCGGAAGTTGGCAAAGCAGGTGGCGACCGACGGCTTCACCGTGGCGGAATTGCACAGCAATCGGACGCCGTCGCAGCGATCGAGCGCGATGGCCGGCTTCAAAAAGGGCGACTGCCAAGTGATGGTGGCGACGAACATCGCGGCGCGGGGGTTGGACGTGGCCCACGTCACCCATGTGATTAGCACCGACGTGCCGGATGTGCCCGAGGATTACGTCCACCGCATCGGTCGCACCGGCCGGGCGGGGGCGACGGGGGATGCATTTATTTTGGTGTCGCCCGACGAGGAAGCGTCGCTCGCCCGGATCGAACGCCAAGTCGGGCAGCGCCTCCCGAGGGTGACACTGCCCGACTTCGATTATCAGCAGATGGCTCCGAAAGCGCCGGCCGCTCCGCCGCCGAGAGGCGGTGGCAAGCGACCCTCGCAGCGCAATCAGCAG
>JAYTBD010000914.1:0-2611 GCA_043737155.1 Fimbriiglobus sp.
TCGGCGTCATCGGCGCCAACGGGGCCGGGAAGACGACGCTCTTCCGCATGATCGTCGGCCAAGAGACGCCGGACGCCGGCACGCTCACGGTCGGCCCGACGGTGAAGTACGCCTACGTCGACCAGAGCCGGGAGTCGCTCGCAGCGGACAAGAACATCTTCGAGGAGATCACCGGGGGCACCGATTACATCATGCTCGGCAACCGCCGCATCGCCAGCCGGGGATACGTGGCGCGGTTCAATTTCAAGGGGCCGGATCAGCAGAAGCTCGTCGGCACCTGCTCCGGCGGAGAGCGCAACCGCATTCACTTGGCGAAGCTGCTGCGCAGCGGCGGCAATTTGCTCTTGCTCGACGAACCGACCAACGACTTGGACGTCGATACGCTCCGCGCCCTCGAAGAAGCGCTGATCAACTTCGGCGGCTGCGCGGTCATCATCAGCCACGACCGCTGGTTCTTGGACCGCATCGCGACGCACATTTTGGCGTTCGAAGGCGACGGCCAAGTGACGTGGTGCGAGGGCAACTTCCAGGTGTACGAGGAGCAGCGGACCGCGCGCTTGGGAGATGTGGCGAGCCAGCCGGCGAAGATGAAGTATCGGAAGTTGACGAACTAGAAAGGGTGATGCGATGGACGAACCGTGGATCACGACCATTCATTCGCTTCGGCAAGGGATGATCGCCCCCTTTTGGGTCAACGTCTTGGCGGCGTCGAATCTCGAACTCTCTACCGGAGTTGCCGATCGGCCGAGGATCACTCCGGAAGCCGTCGCGTCGCGCTTGGCGACAAGACCAAGATGGCTCACCCCATTCACGGTGGCTGGGTTCCGACAGGAAGAATTTGGGTTCTTGTCGCAAGAGGAACTCGATCGGTTGACGGATGCCGTCATAGGGGTTCGAGCCGTCGCATCGGAGTTGCGACCGGATCAGCCCGCGACAGAGGAGCAACGGGAACGGGCGCTGCTCCATTTTCTGGTTGTCTTGGAAGTACTTGAGTACGACCGCTACGGCGATGTTCCGGCGCTGATCCTCGGGAAACAGATCGAGTACAGACTCGCTTCCGAGTGGCCGCCGTTCCTCGATCATCTGCGTTTCCGCACAGGGTTGGACAGCACGGACGATCCGGCACTCTGGGTGTGGGCGTTCGTGACTGAGGAAACCGAAGAGTACGACGAGATCAAGTTTTTGACACGGGCCAACGCGATCGAGTGCGTTCTGAACCCGATCGCCCGATCGATGGCCCCGGAAGGGCGTGTCTACCTGCGATTCCGGACAACCCTCGATCTGCCCGAGGCACAGGAGATCCCCGCGTGAGTCTCCCCGCCGAATTGCTCGACCAAGCTGAAATGCTACTAAAACGGGAGCCGAAGAACCCGAAACAGGCGAGCCTGCGACGGGCGGTGTCGGCCGCCTATTACGCTATCTTTCATCTGCTTGCCGAGGCCGCTGCGCGGCAGTTCGCGGAGTTGTGCGGTCGGGCCGATAAAGCGACCGTTTCCCGCATCGGTCGGTCCTTTGCTCACGCCGAGATCAAGAAAGTATCGGACAAGTTCGCCAACTCCGAACTGCCGACAGCACTCCAGTCAATGACCGACGTGTACCAATCGCCGAACGACCTCGCACTGGTTGCCGAAGCGTTCGGGTTACTCTATCAGGCCCGAATGGAAGCTGACTATAACACGGGTGAGCCAGTGAACCGGCCAGAAACGCAGGAGCAGATCGAGAAGGCTAAAGCAGCTTTCGCCGCGTGGGAGCGTGTCAAAGGCACCGCCGACGCACGGACATATCTCGCGTGTTTCTCGCTCTGGGAAAACTGGAACAAAAGCGATAACTCTGCAAAGGTACGCCATGATCGAACTCCTCAACGTCACCAAATCCTACGAGCAGGGCCGCCGCAACGTGACGGCCGTCGCCGGGGTGTCGCTCGCCGTCGAAGGCGGCGAGTACGTCACCATCATGGGGCCGTCCGGGTCGGGCAAATCGACCCTCATGCACCTCATGGGCGCGCTCGATACGCCGACGACGGGGCGGGCCATCTTCCAAGGGCGCGACATGCAAACCATGTCCGACCGCGAGCGCTCGCTTTTGCGTCGGACCAAGATCGGCTTCGTGTTTCAATCGTTCAATCTGCTGCCGACGCTCACGGCCGCGGAGAACGTGGCGCTGCCGCTGCTGCTCGACCGCGTGAGCCGGCGGATCGCGGTGGCCAAAGCCTTGGCCAGTTTGGAACGTGTCGGCTTGGCCCACCGCGGCGAGCACTACCCCGAAGAAATGTCCGGCGGCGAGATGCAGCGCGTCGCCGTGGCGCGGGCCTTGGTCGCCGATCCGGAAGCGGTGCTGTGCGACGAGCCGACGGGCAACCTCGACACCAAGACGAGCCGGGAAATCCTGACGCTGCTGGCGAGTTTGCCGGAACCGGGTCGGCGGGCCGTCGTCATGGTCACGCACGATCCTCACGGGGCCCAGTTCGGCACGCGGTTGGTGCAGATCCGGGATGGGTTGATCGAAGCCGATGAACCGATACGGTCCGATAGGCGGTTTCTGGAACCACGAGCGTTAGCGCGTGGGTGAAGGGGTGGGGGTGTCCGCCGGTTCCTCACCCACGCGCTAACGC
>JAYTBD010000915.1:0-2611 GCA_043737155.1 Fimbriiglobus sp.
GTCGGATGTGTTTGGGCAGCATGTTCAGCGACAGTTCCCAGACGATGCCGCGCTCGGGGTCGGCGAAGCTGTGGAACTCGTCCATCACCACGGCGGACACGTTGGCGAAGTCGAAGCCGTCTTGGTGGAGCAACCGGTTGAGCAAGATCTCGGCGACGACGACGAGCACCTTGGCCTCGGGGTTCACCTTGCGGTTACCCGTCACCAATCCGATGGCGTCGCGCGGGAAGCCCCACCGTTCGGCCGAGGCCTGCATCTCGTGGAATTTCTGCTCGGTGAGCGCGATTAACGGCGTCGTGTAGTACGCGACCGTCCCGGTGTGCAGCGCTTCGTAGAGGGCCGCCTGCGCGATCAGCGTTTTGCCGGTGCCGGTGGGGGCGCAGACCATGACGCCTTGGTCGGAGGTGAACCACGCGAGCAGCGCCTCCTCCTGCACCGGGTAAGGCGGGTAGGGCAGCTGATCGAGGTACCGGGTCGCCAGTTCGTCGCGGGTGAATGCCATTGCCTACAAGGTAGTCTCAGCGGGGCGATTCGGCCGGGCTTCGGCGTCGCCGGAATCCTTCGAAGGCCGCGATGAGCGCGACGACGAGGCCGATGCCGCCGAGGGCGAAGAGGATTTCGCGCGACTTCAAACAGGGGCTTTCCGAACGCTCGGCGTCCAGTTGATTGCGTTCCAGCAATTTGATCGCGCCGTCCTTGCGCTTGCGGATTTCGAACTCGTCGTAGAGTTGGCCGTCGGCGGTACGGGCTTCGAACGACAGCTTGTCCCCGTCGACGCGGATGAGTTGGTAGAACTGCTTCTTCTCGGCGCTCGACACCATCCACGGTTGCAGGCCGAGGTCGTACATCTTCGGCCCGCTCACCGAGACGACGTAAACGGCGCCCTTTTGGTCGTAATCTTTGGCACCGGTCAGCGCGTTGTCGTCGCGCATCAGCCCGCTGCGGCCGTAGCTGTGGTCGTGCCCTTGCAGCACCAAATCGACGTCGTACCGGTCGAGCACCGGCCGCCAAAATTTGCGCACGGCTTTGTCCGCTTCGTTCTTCTGCCGGCCGGCGGTCGTCGAGTACATCGGCACGTGGAATGTGACCAC
This sequence comes from Fimbriiglobus sp., assembly GCA_043737155.1. Taxonomy (GTDB): domain Bacteria; phylum Planctomycetota; class Planctomycetia; order Gemmatales; family Gemmataceae; genus JALHQU01. Next base: position 1,092 of record JAYTBD010000915.1, read on the forward strand.
GGTCCATTTGTTTGGGTTGTTCTTCAGCGCATTCTCCAGCCATTCCACCTGATCCTGCTGGCGCTCCATGGAATTCAAACAGATCACGCGCATGCCTTGGACATCGAGGTAGTAGCAAGTTTCCTCCAACCCTTTGGGCCCGTGCTCGGGCAGGGTGAACTGCGCGCGCCAGTGCGGGGCGACCACGGCCCGACGCGCTTTCTTCTCGCCGAGCACGCTGCCGATCACGGCTTCGCGCGTATCCGCACTCAGTTCGTCCGCGGTCTTCACCGGTGCGACATACTCGTGGTTCCCCGGCGAGGGAATACTCGGGATCGACCCGTTGATCCAGCCCGCGGCGGTGTGCCATTCGCCCCACTGTGCGTCGCTCGTCCCCGTGCTGATGAGGTCGCCGGCGTGGAGGATAAACTTCGCCTTCGGCATGTCCGAGTACGCTTGGCGGATGAGCCGGGACCAGTGCCGTTTGATTTCGTCTTGGGCGTCGCCGACGTAGATGAAGCCGAAGGGCTCCGGCTCCGCAGCGGCCGTCTCGAATTGAAACCACTCGCTCCAATTCGGCTTCTCGCCGACGCGGTAGACGTACTTCGTCTTCGGCTTCAGCCCGGTGAAGGTGACGCTGTGATACCGCGCTTCGTTGGCGCTCGACTTGAAGAACTCGGTTTTCGCCGGGAAGAGTTTGACCGCGTCGGTGGGGTCTTTGCCGCTAATGGGGTCGAAGCTCGGGCCGGGGGCGCTTTCCGCGATTTGGCCGACGCCCGCTGTCACCCCGGTGTCAGTCCGCCACGTCACCGACTGGGTCGTGGCAGTGTCGCCGTTCCACGTGAGGATGACGCGATCCGGCACCCGCGTCGGGTTCGAGTGGATCTTGGGAATCGGTGGCGTTTGGGCCGCGAGTATACCGCAGAAGAATACGAGGAGGCAAACGCCGAGCGGGTGGAGTTTCATCGGGGGCTTGGGGAACGGGTGTACCGGATGAGGGATGATTTTGATTCTAGCCATCCACGAGCCACCGGGCTTGCCCCGGTGGGTATCGAATTGCACGGCCCCACCGGGATAAACCGGTGGCTCGTAGAGCATCGACCTCACCGCATCCCATCGACCTTGCCCTTCCCTTCCGTCGATTCGCGGATCAAGAGCGTCAGCTTCAACCCCGCGGCTTCCGCCCACTTGCTGTTCGGCGCGAGCTTCATGACTTTGTCGAAGCAAACTGCGGCCTCCTTGGGCCGACCCTTATCGACCCACGTTTCGCCGAGGGCGAAGTACGTCGCGGCGTTGCGAGCGTCGAGTTGCTCCGCGGCGAGCAGCAGCTTCTCCGGATCGGCTTTGAGCTTCGCCACCAACAGCCTCGCGTCCTTGGCTTCCGCGTCGGCACCGAAGTCGGATTGAATGCGCTCGCACCATTCCAAACACTCGCCGAGGCGCTCGGTGAGATAGGCATCCCTCGCCAAGCTCAGCAGTTCGCGGGCCGATTGGACCTGCACCACTGCGGCCAGCTTCGCCGGGGTCGGGATCTTGGCGAT
>JAYTBD010000916.1:0-2610 GCA_043737155.1 Fimbriiglobus sp.
TGCGTTCGAGTTCGGCCGCCGTGCCGGGTGTTCTCATGGCCGAATACTACGCAGCGAGGCAAGATAAAGTGCTGCGATTGTAAATATGACAGTCAGTAACTCCGACCCTTACCCCGTCACTTTCGGATTGCTGTCCAACAGCGACTTGGCCCGCTCCACCAAAGGCTTGATCTCCTCGTTCGATTCGTCCTCGTAGAGGATGCGGATCTCGTACCACGCGGCGCGGATGTCCCGTTTGGCGACGCGCGCTTCCGGGTCGTCTTTCACCCGTTCCCAATCGGCGGCGGTTTTGGCCAACGCGTTCCGGATCGCTTCGATCCTCGCCTTTTCCATTTCCGTCTCGCGGCCTTTGTCGATCACGATCTGATTCCGACGGTCCGCCGCGGCGATGTGCCACAGGTGTTTGCGCACGTCCTTCGCCGTGTCCTTGGCCAGCGTGTCCCACTCCCGGCGGGCTTTGAGCTTGTCCCCGTATTGCTCCAACCACACGGCCCGCAGCGCCGAGCGCTCGGGGTCGGTCGCATCCGTGCTCGGCAGAGTCTCCGTCGATTTGGCCGCCGCGATCTTCCCCTTCAACTCCGCCAGTCTCTTCGGCACGCTCTGGATGTCCGCGAGGCGCTTCTCCGCGATGGACTTCAACCCGATGCGGTTGGCCGAGCCTTTGCCGTCGTACTTGGTCGCATCGAGCGGGGCGCTCTTCTCCCGCACTCCTCGCCAATACTCGGCGGCGCGGCTGAGGTTGCCGTCGTTTTCGGAATCGTGTGCGGCCCAGACCTTCTCCATCACCTCTTTATCTTCGTCGTCCTGCGGCTTGGTGAAGTTCTTCGCGTGCCGGTTGAAGAGCTGCTTCTCCCCCTCTTTCACGATCAACTCGTCGAACAACGCCTTGGCTTTATCCACGCTCGCATCGCTCTTGCCGCCGTGCTTTTTGAGGAACTCCGCGGCCGCGTCGAGCTTGTCGTCCGGCGCCGCCGCTTCGACCTTCGCATACGCCTTCGGCAGCGACTCCGGCCACGCGAGCCAAACCGCGACGCCGATGACCGCGAGCAGCACCATCCCCAGCCCCGCGGCCTTCGGCCACTTCTTCTCGGCGAGCGGCACGTCCTTCTGCTTCTTCTTTTTCTTCTTGCCGCCGCGCAGCAACTTCGCCGCTTCGCGGTCGCCTTCGTCGAGGGTCGCGTCGCTCACCTTGCGATCCATCCGTCGCGCGTTGGCCGCTTCGACTCCGAGGCTCTGCTGGGCCTGCACCTTCTGCTCGATGTCCGCGATCATCGTGGCCACCGTCCCCGCGTCGAGCGGACGCAGTTCGACCTTCTTCTCCATCAGGAACATGATGAGGTTGTCGACCCACACCGGCAGATCGGGGATGTACTTCGTCGGCCGCACCGGCAACTCGTTCACGTGCTTCAGGAACATGTCCATGGTCGTGTCCGCGACGAACGGCTTGCGACCGGTGATGAGTTCGTAGAAGACGACCCCGAGGGAATAGAGGTCCGACTTCGCCGACAGACTCTTCTCGCCCCGGCACTGCTCCGGGGACATGTACGCCGCGGTGCCGATGGTGCTGTTGGCCCCGGTCAACGCGGTGACGTCCGTGTCCTTGGCGATGCCGAAGTCGGTGAGTTTCAGAATCCCAGCCGGGGTGACCATGAGGTTCGACGGCTTCAAATCGCGGTGGACGATCCCCTTGTCGTGCGCGTGCTGCAGCGCTTCGCAGAGCTGTTTGCCGTAGGCGAACACTTCTTCCCAGCTCAGCCGGCCGCGCCGCGCGAGGGCCCGGTCCATCGGTTCGCCGTCCACGTATTCCATGGCGATGAACGGCGTCTTGCGGTACTGCCCCGTGGCCAGCAAGCGGACGATGTGCGGATGTCGGAGCTGCTTGAGGATGTTCGCTTCGCGGTCGAAGCGGGCCATGGCGGAATCGTTGCCGAGCAGTCCGAGGGAGATGACTTTGAGCGCGACGTTGGTGACCTTGCCCTTGTTGTCGAAGCGGGCGCGGTACACGGTGCCCATGGCTCCGCTGCCGAGTTCTTTCTCGATGTGGAACGGCCCGATTGTCTGTCCAATGAGCATCGTCGCCCTCCGCCGTAGCCTTTCCGCCGATAGCGGGGGTAGTGTACCGAATCGCGGCGCGGGCCGGTAGTAACTGCGAATCGCCGAGTCGGACGGCCCGCGGCACAACGAGCCGGGCCGACAGCGTTGGCTCGCCGGACAATCCCACGCCATGTCCCGCAACACTGTCGCCATCACCCGGTTTCGCCCGGGCCGTGTCGGCGACTTCGCAGCAGGAGCCGATGACTTGTTCCTCTGTGAAAGACTCTTCTGTGCTCGGCGTTCCGAATTCCACGGGACCGCATTTGTTTTTTGGCGTGTGGCGAAGCATCGCCGACCACGCTCGGAAGTGGATCCCTCATGGTTGTTGCGAAGGGCAGATTAGTGCACAATAGTATATAAGCTCCCGAATCGGGATGTCAAATAAATCGGAGAAGTTTGTTCAGCGATCGTTCGCGGGGCTTAGCCCGGATAATTCACCAATAGTTGTTGATGTGGCTGTTGTGCGGGTACCGGTCTTCGTTTTCGCACCGCGGCCTGCGGGAGGTCGGTTTGGGC
>JAYTBD010000917.1:0-2609 GCA_043737155.1 Fimbriiglobus sp.
AGAAATGCCACCGAGAAGCACAAACACGTTCCTAATACGCGCATCGACGATTCCCCTTGCCGAGTGATTCGATTCGCCGGGATAAGTTCCCGACCGCCACAGTCTTACCTTACTCGGGGCGCAGATGCCATAACTAAGGTTGCAGAAAAGTCGTCTTGCCCGGCGGAACCCCCTCGGCTATTGACAGCGGAATGGGTCGATGGCGCATCATCAATCGGGCCGGGGTGGTTTCGCTCGTCACACTCGCGCTGGGCTTGGGCTGCGTGAAACCCCGCGCGGTGCCTCCCGTGGATGGCGGGGGTCCAGGCAAATGGCTGCCGGTCGATGCCGCGCCACCGCCAATCGTTTCCGACGAACCCGCGGGGCTGCGCCGAGTCGAATTCACCGAGCCGCTCGATCCGGGTGCGAAGCACACTCCCCTGCCCCGCCGGCCGCAGCACATCCTCGCCTTGTCGGGCGGGGGGATGTTCGGCGCCTATACCGCCGGCGTCCTCAGCGGCTGGTCGCGCAGTGACCAACGCCCGGAGTTCGACGTCGTCACCGGTATCAGCACGGGCGCGTTGATCGCGCCGATCGCATTCCTCGGACCGCAATACGACGGTTTGATGGAACGCTTCTACACCCGCATCACGCGCAAGGATGTCTTCACGTATCAATCGTGGGTCACCCTGCCCTTCCGCGATGCGGTCGCTTCCACCGCGCCGCTGCGGGACATCGTCGACTCCAGCATGACGCTCGAAATCATCGGGGAAATCGGCAAGGCCCACCGCGCCGGACGCCGGTTGTACGTCGGCACCACGAACCTCGACACGCGGCGTTTCGTGACGTGGGACCTCGGCGCGATCGCCAACGTCTCCGCGCCCACGGAACCGGAGCGATTGAAGAAACTCAAAGACGCTCAGAAGCTTATCGTCAATGTGCTGGTCGCATCGTGCTCGATGCCCGTGATCTTTTCGCCGGTGCGGATCGAAGTCGAAATCAACGGTAAGAAATACACCGAGCTCCACATCGACGGGGCGGTGACGGCCCCGGTGTTCGTCCCGCCGATGGTGTTCGACGCGGCAGCGCCCGACCCGCGCCGGCCCGCGAGACTCCAACCCCCGGCCAATCTCTATTTGATCCAAGCCTCGAAATCGTACGTCGAACCGGCGCCCGTTCTATCGCGCGTGCTCCCGGTGCTCAGCGTTTCCACCGCCACACTGTTCACGTCGCAAACGCGCCGCGAGGCTTCCAACCTCTTCCACATGTGCCGCATCGCGGGGGTGAGCTTCAACATGACGGCCATCCCGGCCGATTTCCCGACGCCGAAGGGCGGTCTGGAGTTCGACCGCGTCGAAATGAATAAGTTGTTCGAGAAGGGTTTCGACTCCGGGGCCGCGGGGCCGAAATGGTGGAGCGCCCCGCCCGAACGCGGGCCGGGCGAACTCGACACCATCCGCGGCGGCAACCGGTTCACCATCGAGAAGCCCGTCGATTTCCCCGAGGAGTAGCACCGTGCGACGCAACCCCGTGAAGGCCAAACTCCGGGCGGGCCAGCCGGCCATCGGCACGTGGATGTCGCTCGGCAGCATCACCGCCGCCCGCTTCATGGCCCGCAGCGGTTTCGACTGGCTCACGGTCGATATCGAACACAGCCTCGTGAACGTCGAGACGGCGACGCACATGCTCGGCTCCATCGCGGACGCCAGGTGCGTGGCACTCGCACGCGTCCCGAGCAACCGGCACGACCACATCAAGCGCGTCCTCGATAACGGCGGCCACGGCGTGGTGGTGCCGATGGTCAACACCCCGCAAGAAGCGGCCGACGCGGTCGCGGCGTGTTTGTATCCGCCCGTGGGCAACCGGAGTGTCGGCGGCAGCGTCCATGCGCTCAACTGGAACGCGACCGCGGCCGAGTACTATTCGCAGGTGAACGACGAAGTGCTGATCGTGCTCCAGTGCGAGCACATCGACGCCGTGCGAAACTTCGACGCGGTCTACGGCCGACCGAACGTGGACGCGGTATTCGTGGGGCCGAACGATTTGCTGGCGAGCATGAGGAATGCCGACGGCAAACCGCCGGCGCCGGATGTCTTCGAGCGCACACTGCAGGACATCCTCGCCGGCTGCAAGCGACTGGGCATCGCACCGGGCATTCATTCCTTCAGCATCGAAGACACGCAGATGCGGATCGCCCAAGGCTGGCAGTTCATCGCCATCAATAGCGAACTGAAGATGATGGTGGACGGGGCCGCGGAAATCGTCGGAGCCCTCGGCCTCGGTTCGGCGGGCGAACTCACCAAGTACTGAGCGGAGATACGATGTGACGATCGCCCAAGAATTCAAGAAGTTTGTGCTACGCGGCAACGTCGTCGATCTGGCCGTCGGGGTGATCGTGGGGGCCGCGTTCGGCAAAATCGTCTCTTCGCTCGTCAGCGATATCATCATGCCGCCCATCGGATCGATCCTGGGCGGTGTCGATTTCTCCAACCTCGCCTTCGATCTCCCCGGTTCGATGAAGGACCCCGCCGACCCGACCAAGACGGTGCCGGTGAAACTCCGCTACGGGGCGTTCCTCCAAGCGATCTTCGATTTTCTCGTCATCGCCGCGTGCCTGTTCGGCATGATCA
>JAYTBD010000918.1:0-6470 GCA_043737155.1 Fimbriiglobus sp.
CTTTCGGGTTACTCCGTCTTCATTACATGCCCCGCCCGCCCCCGTTCAAGCGCCGCCGCCGTCGCGGCATTGTTCCCGGCGACCGTCAGCGGGTGCCCGCCGTGCCGGTACATCGGCGCCGCGGCCAGCGGATACGCCTCTGGCCGGCGGTGGGCCAGCATCTGGTGGCCGACGCGGCGCTCTCGCTCGGCCCTCAGAGCGAGGATGTCAATCGGGGCGACGACGATCTTTTCCACGGGGCCGGGGTCGGCTTGGGCGAGGATGCGGCCGTCGTAGTCCACGACCATGCTGCCGCCGGGCCACGAGAACGGCGGGTAGTGGCTCGCGCTCGCGGCCTGGTTGGCGGCGACGACGTAGGCCGTGTTCTCCAAGGCCCGGCAGCGGTTGACGACGGTCCACCAGTCCATCGGCGGTGTCGCCCCCCAAGGGTCCATATAGGCCGACACGCGGATCAGCACGTCGGCGCCTTGCAGGGCCAGTTCGCGGATCGCCTCGGGGAAGAGCCAGTCGTAACAGATGGCCGCGCCGAGCGCGCCGATCTCGGTTTCGGTCACGGGGAAATACGGCTCGGCGTAGCCGGGGACATCGTGCGGGCTACTGTGGACCTCCCATGGAATCCACGGATTCACCTTGCGGTACTTGCTCAGTAATCCGTCCGGGCCGATCAGGCAGGTCGTGTTGAAGACGTGGCCGGGGTATTTGGAATCGACTTCGAGGAACGTCCCCGTTTGGATGAACAGGTTCCGCTCTTTCGCTTTGCGGTGATAGCGCTCGGTCTGTTCGTTCGGCAGTTCCACGGCGAGCTTGTCGCGCAGTTCCTCGACTGTGAAATAGACCGGCGCGGCGTGGGCGAACTCGGGGAAGACGACGAGTCGAACATCGCCGAACGGGGCGTAGCCGAGCGCCGCTTGGTCGATCATGGCCAGCATCCGACCGACGCGCTCCGGCAGTTCGGCGCGCGTCGCCGGATTCGGGAAGTCGGTCTGGATCGCGGCGGCGAGGTAGCGGAGCGCGGCGGACATAAGCAACCCGGACCGGAGGTGCGCTGAACGAATCGTGCTCTTCAGCGTATGAAATAGTGTCCGACTCCATTTCCGGAATCCCTCCCATGAAGCCGCTCTGGATACTCGTCACCTCCGTCACCGTACTCGCGGTCCTGACCGTCGGCGGCTATTTCGTCTACGATCTGTTCCTCCGCGGGGTGCCGCGGGAAGATGTCAAAGTCCCCATCGGCCCGACGACGAGCCGCGCATCGATCCCGGTGCCGGACGTCAAGTTCACCGATGCGACCGCGGCCGCGGGAATCACCTTCAAACACTTCAGCGGGGCGACCGGCAGCAAACTGCTCCCCGAAACCATGGGCTCCGGGGTCGTCGTGCTCGACTACGACAACGATCGCCGGCCCGATCTGCTCTTCGTAAACAGCATGGCCTGGCCGGGTCACCCGCAGCCGGAGCAAGCGCCGACACTCGCCTTGTACCGAAACCTCGGCGACGGCAAGTTCGAAGATGCCACGGTCGCGGCCGGGCTGAACGTCACGCTCTACGGTGTCGGCGGCTGCGCCGGCGACTTCGACAACGACGGCTTTACCGATCTCTTCATCACGTGCGTCGGCGGGCACAAGTTGTTCAAAAACGACGGCAAGAGATTCACCGACATCACCGCGAAGGCGGGCGTGGCTGGACCCGGTGCGTTGCCGACTGTCGCCTCGGCGGAGGAATTCTTGAAACACGCGGCGCCGATTCCGTTCGGGACCTCGGCGACCTTCTTGGATTTCGATGGCGACGCCAGACTCGATCTGTTCGTCTGCCATTATTGCACGTGGTCGCCGGCGATCGATCTGAGCATCAAATCGACGCTGACCGGTGTGGGTCGCACCTACCAACAGCCCAAGGATTTGGAAGGGAACCAGTGCAGCCTGTATCGGAACAAAGGCGATGGCACCTTCGAAGATGTTACCGCGTCGGCGGGAGCGCGGGTCACCGAATCGGAGGGGACCGACGCCGATGCTAAGCAGCGACCCGTCGGCAAATCGCTCGGGGTCATCCTGTTCGATCCCGACGCCGATGGCTGGCCCGATCTGATCGTCGCCAACGACACGGTGCGCAACTTCTTCTTCCACAACGTGAGCGACGGCCGGGGCGGACGAAAATTCGTCGAGCGGGGGCTGGAGTCGAATATCGCCTACGCCGAGGGTGGGGCTGCGCGCGGGGCGATGGGGATCGACGTCGGCGAGTACAAGCCGGGCAAGTCCGCGGTGCTCATCGCCAACTTCGCCAATGAGCCGAGCTCGTTCTTGGAACTCAGCAACGCGCAGCGGTTATTGTTCCAAGACACCTGCGCCGCCGTGAGCCTTCTCGGGCCGAGCCGGGGGCCGCTGAAGTTCGGCAACTTCTTTTTCGACTACGACCTCGACGGTCGGCTCGACATCCTGATGGCGAACGGGCACATCGACCCGGACATCACGAAGCTGCAGCCGAACCAAACGTACAAACAACCGGCGCAACTCTTCTGGAATACCGGCGACGATACCCGCGTTTACGAACCCGTCACACCGACCGCGAGCGGCTCGGAACTATTCAAGCCGATCGTCGGCCGCGGCAGCGCATACTTGGATTACGACGGCGACGGCGACCTCGACGCCGTGCTCACCGATAACGGCGGCACGCCGCTTTTGCTCCGCAACGATCAAAAGACCGGGCACCACTGGCTGCGGTTGAACTTGGAGGGCGATGGCGAAACGAGCAACCGCTCGGCCATCGGCGCGGAGGTGACCGTCGAAGCGGGCGGGCAGAAATACAAGCGCACGATCACCGGCGCCCGGGGGTATCTCAGCCAGAGCGAGTTGACCGTCACGGTCGGTTTGGGCAAAACGGAAACGGTCGACAAAGTGACGGTGCGCTGGCCGGGCAAAACCGCGACCATGCAAACGTGGACGGGGCTCAAGTGCGACGGGGTGTACCGATTGAAGCAAGGCACGGCGGAGGCCGTGCGCTAACGCACAGCCTTCTTTAACACGTGGTACTTGTCCACCGCGATGTCCGCGAATTCCTGCGTCGTCCCGTCGGGCCACATCACCGACACATTGGCGATCTTCTCCTGCGTCCCGAGGCCGAATAGCAACCGCCGATCCGGCGAGGACAAGTAGCTTCCACCGCCCTTGGCGAAGCGCGTTTGCACGACTTTGTCCGGCGTCGTCAGTCGCACGCGCGCCCCGACCACGTCGGCGTGCTTGTCCGCTTGCAGCGTGAAGCCGACCCAATGGTTCGCGTCCGGGGAGACGTTCTTCAGCACCGCGGCCGGCTCGTTCATATTGCTGATCGCCATGTCCACCCGGCCGTCGTTGTCGAAGTCGGCGAGCACCATTCCGCGGCCGACGTGCTCCGCTTGAAAGTAGCTCCCGCCGAGGGCCGAAGCGCTCTTGTATTTGCCTTCGCCGCGGTTGCTCATCAGCACCGGTTTCTGCCGGCGCGGGGCTTGGGTCGGGCCGGGGAAGCGGATCGCGTGGCCGTTGGCGATGACGATGTCCTCCCAACCATCGCGGTCCAGATCCACGAATCCGGTGCCCCAGCCGACGTACTTCTGACCCAGTGCGGCCATGCCCGAACTCGGCGTGGCATACAGGAAGAAGATGCGCTCCGGCGCGGCGTCGGTCTTCGGTACGATCTGATTTCGATAGAGGGCGTGCAGTTCGTTCTCGTAGTTCGTGCAGAAGAGCCACGGCTTCCCGGCGCGGTCCGGATCGCCGGCATCCGCCCCCATGCTGCCGTTGGTGTTCGAGAATCCGTCGAGCGCCACGCCCGCTTTCATCCCCTGCTCGGCGAAGGCGATCTTGCCCGGCGTCGATCGGTTCACGTAGAGGAAGTTGGCGACGGTGTCGTTGGCGACGTACGCATCGGGTTTGCCGTCGGCGTTCACATCCACGATTACGACGCCGAGGCCCTTGCTCGCCGAGTCGCCGCCGGGTTGGAGGCCGCAGGTCTCGCCGACGTTGGCGAAGGTGCCGTCCCCCTTGTTTTGGAAGACGAGGTGCTTCAATCCTTTGAAGCGCTTGGGCGGGCAGACATCCGGCGGACCGGTGTACGTGCAATCGGTGGGGTGGTTGGCGAAGGACCAATCGACGTACTGGCAGGCGTAGAAGTCGGGGTAACCGTCGCCGTCGAAGTCGGCCCAGCCGATCGAGGTGGTCCACCTCACACCTTGATCGACGCCCGCGGCGGCGGAGACATCGGCGAATTTCCGCCCGCCTTTGCCGTCCGGTTCGTTGTGGAAGAGGGCCAAGCGCCCCCACCCGCCGACCATGAGATCGGGCCAGCCATCGCGGTCGTAATCGGCCACGGCGGCGCCGTGCGTGTAGAACCACGGTTTGCCCCCCGCGAGCGCGGTCAGCCCCGCTTTCTCGGTGACGTCTTCGAACACGAAGCCGCCTTTATTGCGGTAGAGCTTGGAGGGGGCGCCGAGGATTTCTTTGTTGTCCTTGCCGCCGAACACGCCGCCGCCGGGGAGGAAGAGATCGAGGAGTCCATCGCCGTCGAAGTCGATGGCCGCGAGCCCGCCGCCGAGCGATTCGAGGATCGTGAGGTTCGTCGGCGCTCCCACTTCGCCGTTTTGGTATTTGAAGTCGATGCCGGACTTCGCGGTGACATCCTCGAAGATCGCGGGGCCGGTTTCTTCGCCGGGGTTCTCGGGCAACACCGGGGCCGTGGCGACGGTCGGCACGGGGTCGGTCTTGCCGCAACCGGAGTAGATCGCCACCGGTGCGAGCAGCAGGGCGACGATGAGAATGCGGTGGAGCATGGGAATGGCTCGCGGAAAAGGATGCGGACGGGCGGTGATAGTTTAGGAATTGGTACGCGAATGGGTGCACATATAGATTTTGGTACCTGCCCGTCTTCCTGGCTGATTGCTGTTAGCCGATCGCTGACAACTGTCCCGTTCAAAAGCGTTTGAAACTAGACGGCACTCAGCAATCAGATATCAGCAAGACTATGCCGACACAAGTCTTGGAAAGTGCCAAAATCGAGAGGCACACACTACACGGACTGGGAATTGGCGGTACGGCACGGCTTCGATTACAGTGGCGTTTCATTTCTCCCGGAGTCTTTTCGATGCACCGCATCCCGCTGACCGGAATGGCCTTCGCCGCGATCATCGTGTTCGCAACGGCCGCCGAGCCGAAACCGTTGAAGCTCCCCGACGGCATCACCCCGAGCCAGCTCACCGATCCGAAAGAGGCGGCCAAAGTCGCCGATCGAATCGACAAGGACTATCCGGCGCCGCAGTCGGAAGCGACGAAGATGCTCGTCGCCATTCTGCGCGGCTCCCAGCTCAACGGCACCGACGGCTGGTTCGGCCCGGCCCAGAGCCGCTACGACTTCGCTTGGCTGGCCGCGCGGGCCGGCGTCGAAGCGACGGCGAAGTCCCTCCCCCGTGCCAAGTTCGCCGAAGCGCCCAAACTGTTCGACGCTCTCGACCGCGACGGCGATGGCAACCTCACGCCGTCCGATTTGGATTGGTCCGACAAAAGCCCCTACGTCATGCGGGCGGGCATCCTCAACGGGATTTTCCGCCGGCTCGACCGCAGCGGCGACGGGGCCTTGACCAAGGACGAATTCGACGGCTTCTTCAAAGGGATCGCGGCCGGGAAGGAGTCGTTCAGCGCCGACGACTTGCGCCGGATGCTGATCCCGCGCGGGCCGGGCGGCTTCAACCCCGGCGACGCCCCGAGCATCTCCGTCCTGGTGAAGGGCCTCTTCGATGGGGAAATCGGGTCGATGGGCGAAGGCCCGAAGCTCGGCGCCGCCGCGCCCGACTTCACCCTCAAAACGACCGACGGTGAGGAGACGGTTCAGTTGTCCAAGCTCACCGGCAAGAAGCCGGTCGTGCTCGTCCTCGGCAACTTCACTTGCGGTCCGTTCCGCAGCCTCTATCCGGACGTCGAAGCGATCTACCGCCGGCACAAGGACAACGCGACGTTCGTCATGGTCTACGTCCGCGAAGCGCACCCGACCGACGGCTGGAAGATGGATTCCAACGGGCGCATGGGCGTCGCCGTGAAACAGCCGACGACGAACCCCGAGCGCATCGAAGTCTGCAAGCAGTTCCAGAAGAAGCTCAACCCCGGCATGACGGTGCTCGTCGACGACATCAGCGACCCGACCGGCACGGCCTACAGCGGGATGCCCGCGCGGTTGTACGTCATCGACCCGGCCGGCAAGGTGGCGTACAAGGGCGGCCGCGGACCCTTCGGCTTCAAACCCGGCGAACTGGAGCAAGCCCTCGTCATGAACCTCATCGAGAACACCCCGCAGAAAGAAAAAGCGAGTGCGCTCACCGACGAGCAAGCTTGGGCGAAGATGCCCAAGGCCGAGAAGGGCGGCGGAGGGACATTGCCGAATTGGGCCAAAGCCGTGGCGACGCATCTGCCGCGCACCGCCGCGGCGATGCTGATCCTCGACGAAGCGCAGCGC
>JAYTBD010000919.1:0-6453 GCA_043737155.1 Fimbriiglobus sp.
TTGAGGAAAATATGACTACTCTGCAATCCGAGTCTCCGCGCGTTCAAGAACTGCAAATGCAGTCTTTCAAGCTGGCGTCGCCGATCGTACTCGCCTTGATGGAATGCGATGACGAACTCCGCGCCACGGCGCTGGAACTCTTCGAGCAACTGTCGTCCGACGAACTGGACAAACACAAAGAGCAATCGACGTGCGCTCTCCTCGCCGAGATTCTGTTCCCGAACGCGGACGCCGCCGGGCGACCGGGGCTCGATCTCGTGGAAGCCGAGGCAATCGCGGCGCAGGAACATCCGGATGCCGGGCCGATCTTTGCCGAGATGGATCGCGAGGAAAACACCTTCGCCGAACGGTTGCGCTATCACATGGCGGCGAAAGGCATCACCCAAGTCGAGTTGGCGGAGAAAGTCGGCATCGGTCAACCGGCGATCTCGATGATGCTCAACCGCACCTGTCGCCCGCAGAAGAAAACCGTGCAGAAGCTGGCCACGGCGCTGGACGTCGCCCCCACCGACCTGTGGCCCGCCTAGCGCTCACTCCCATTCGGCTTGCACGCGCAGGGTTTCATTCGCGCTGAACTCCAACGGGATCTCCCCCGCGCGCGGTTCGAGCGTCGCCCCCGCTTTCCCTTCATTGTCCACCGTCATCGCATGGGCGGGGTCGCGCGCGAACTGGATCGCGGCGGCGCCGGCGAACCCGGCGGTCTCCGTGAGCCGCAGCGCCACGGCCCGGCTCTTGCCCTCGCTCGGCGGTACGGGCCGCAGCGAAGTCATCAGCAAGCTCGGCAAATCGACGTGGCCCAGCCAACCCGAGGCGCCGCCCGGCGGCGGGCCTTTTTCGGTCATCACCACCGGCGAGGGGGCGACCCACCCGGCCGCCGTCTGCATCGGCAGTTCGCGGTCGAGCGCCAGCAAGAGGTCGAAGCTGCGGCACGACTCACCTTCGGGGATCAGTACCACGTCGGCCATGCGCTTGTTCTGCTTTTGGATGAACGGCAAGCCGCCCGTGAAGATGAAGCTGCGTTCGCCGCCGATGCGGAGTTCGAGGTAATCCGGCGATACCGGCCGGGTGTAGGTCGTCGGATAGTTCTGGCCGTTGACGCCGCGGAAGACCGAGGCGCGCTCGTCCCGCCAAGCGAAGCGCGCCCCGTAGTACGAGTGCCACGGATAACCCGTCGGCGCGTGGACCGGGTCGATCTCGATGCGCAGTTCCAGCACCGGCCGACCGACCCAAGCGCGCAGCCGTTGGCGGAACGTCGCCAACACCTGATCGTGCTCGTCGAGGATGTCTCCCTCGCAGGTCACTTCGCCGAGGGCCGTGCCCGAGTGCGTCACGGCGACGTGGCGCGCCCGGGTCTTGCTGCCGGGGTTGAAGACGAGCTGCATCCCCATGCGGTTGATGCGCGTCCGCGTGTCGCGGATAGCCCGCAGCGCGCCGGTCTGCGGGTCGAAGTCGGCTTCGAGGAACTCGTTCCGCACCGCCGTGCCTTCGGCGAGTTTGATGCGCGGCTTCGGTGCCAACGCCGAACCGCGCCGCGGTACCCAGGCGAAGCCGAGGCTCGGCACTTCGACGACGAGCTTCGCCGTGGTGCCGTGGAACTCCGCGGCCTTCACCGGATCGACGATCGGGATCGGCCCATGGAAGTCGTCGAGTTCGAGCGTGACGCGGCGGGTGAAATTGCACGGGTTCAACACCAGCAAGCCGGGTTGCCCATCGGTCGAGCGCGCCAGAATCCGCTCCGCGAGCCGCGCGGAGATGGCGTCTTCGAGTTCGCGCGTCGGCTCCGGTTGGTGGTAAGTATCCGTGCCGCGCGTTTCGATCTCGTCTTCAAGCGCTTCTAACTTCCGCAGCAATTCCGTGTCGTGCTCGGTCGGCGCGGTCAGCATCCGGTGCAGGCCGGCGAGGGCGAAGGCGGAGTCGAGGCGGCGGCGCAAGCGGTGGTGGACCGCGAAGCCGCTCACGGGGTCCGGGCGGTGCTGGACCGTCACGCGGTCGTCGAGGGAATCGGCGAAGTAGTCGTCGGCGCCGGTGCTGCCGAGGTAGTCGCCGTACTTTTGGTCGGCCAGAAACTTGGCCAGGCCGGTCCATTGGCCGACGATGTCTCCGAGTTCGACGAGGCCGATGAGTTGGGCGTAACCGGGCGCGGGAGCGGCGCCGGTGTGCTTGAACGCGAGCGTCGGCGTCGAATCCTGAGTAAACGCTTGGTGCAGGTGATAGACGAGATTGAAGAACGTGAGCGGATCGGACGCGCCGTGCGGTTCGCGGCCGAACGATTCCATCGTCTTGCCGTCGGGCGAGGGCCAATTCACCACGACGGCGTTGCGCGTCGGCGTCAACGCCCCGTCGAAGGAGACGACGACGGCATTAGCGTAACCCGCCGATTGCAACCAACCGGGCAAATGCGGGTGCAGCGCCGAGCGCTTGCGCGCATAGACCTGCGTCTCGGCATCGAAGAGCTTTCGGACGGTCGCGCGGGCCTTGCGGAAGTTCCAGAATTGGCTCTCCACCGGCAGCAGTGCATCATCGCGTTCGCGGTAAGCCCCGCAGGCGATGTCCACGGCACCCGGCAGATCGGGCAGGAACTTCGCCTTCAACTCGGCGAATCGCTCCGGGTGTTTCTCCGCGAGTTCTTCCAGCAGTTGCCCGGAGGCGAGCACCGTCATCGGCAATCCGGCCGCAAACGCAGCGGGCCAGGCGGCGCCGAGCGTCTCGGTCGTCGGCATCGCGATGTCGATCATCCGCAGATCGTTCGAGTTCAGCACCTGCCGGGCGTACAGCAACTTCTCCCCGGCGGCTTTCAACTTCTCCAGCACGGCGGCGCGGTGGTCGGGCTGCTTCGCGGCTTCGACGCCGGCTTGCACATCGGCCCAGAATCCCGGCGCGTCGAGCAGGTGTTCGTGATCCATTGCATCGAAGAGCGATTCGATGAGCAGGTAGCCGAAGCCGAGCGATTGGAACAGCAGCACCGTGCTCGCCGGGACCGCGAGCAATTCTTCCGGTGCGCCCAGCGTCCGGCACGCGTCGAGGCAAGCCGCGTTGGTTTCGTCGGCGTCGAGGGTCGCGCGGAAACTCGCGGACTTGGCTTCCTTCAATCGGTCGGCCCAATCGTCCGGTTGATACAAGTGCGGGCCGCTCGGCACCGTATAGAGGGCGCCTTCCTTCGGCTGGTCGTGGTCGTAGGTGCTCGACGCCTGCGGGGGCTTCTCCGAACCGGCGAGCGCGGCCGGGTGCCAGAGCGCGAAATAGCCGTGCAGCCACGACGACGCCTCCTCCGGGTTTAAGCTCACCGGGTACGACGTCGGCGGGCGGTATGGGGAGAGGAGGTGGGCTTCGCGTGGTGTCATGGTGAAAACGAGGATTGCGAGCGGGGTGGCGCGGACGAATTGCTAATATACGCACTGGGAGCATCCGGATTTTCCCGCTGACAGGAGTTCGCCGTGGCACCGACGCTCGAAGACTTGGGAATTGATAAATTGGGCCTCGATGAACGCTTGGCCGTCGCGCGGCAAATTTGGGACAGTGTGACGACCGAGTTGGATTCCGACGAACTCGACGAAGCCACGCGGACGGAACTCGACCGCCGTCTCGCTTTGGCCGATGCCGATCCGACGCGCGGCGTTCCGTGGGAACAAGTCCTGGCCGAAGCCCGTGCCCGGAGCAAGAGGTGACTCGGCCAATCCGGCTCGATCTGGAAGCCCGAAAGGAATTCGACGGGGCGTACGACTATTTCGACGGCGAACGAGATGGGCTGGCGGACGAGTTCGCGACCGAAATCCAGAAAGTGTTCCGCCGGATCGCCAAATTTCCGAAGATGCACACCGTAGTCTACAAAGGTGTCCGTCGCGCCGTCGTTGAGCGGTTCCACTACTGCGTTTACTACCGGGAAGAAATCGAATCCATTCGCATCGTGTCGGTATTCCACACCAGCCGCAATCGTTCCATATGGAAGAAACGGGTTTGAAATGACCCCCATGTCGGCAATCCGGAGGAGCGTATGGCCAAGAAGCGGCTGACGGACGTGCCTTCGGCCAAGGCCGTCAAGCAGTACCTCGCCGAGCGGAAGTTCGACCTCGCCGCTGTGGAAGCGCGCAAGCTCGCCGGCTTCGCCCCCGGCCCGGCTACCACCGGACTGCTCCGCGAAAGTCTTTTCGGCTCGGCCGAATCCCACCTCGCGCGCAAACAGTACGCCGATTTCAACCGCACCGTGCAAGAATTGGAGCCGCTTTGCGTCGCGGCCGGCGCGGATTCAATCCGGACGCTCGGCCGACTCCTGTTACGCGGGCTTCAACCGGGTGAAGTACTCCGGCTGATCAGCACTTCGGCCGACGCGGACTTAGCCGCTAATCTGCGCGGCGATCTCGCCGACTACTTCGTGCGAACGCGCATCACCGTTTCGCTCCCGGCGGACTGGCAGGAAACCTACGCCGTACTTCAGACGGCGCTCCAGCACTACGACGCCAAGCGCGATGAGGCCGCCCGCGAAGCGCTCAACGCCATCGGGCTAGGCTCGCCGTTCCTCGAATGGAAGCTCTGGCTGCGCGGCCTGCTCGCTTGGGGTGCGGACGACCCCGCCCGGGCGCTCGAGAACTGGGCGCGGCTCAACCCCACCCGCCTGCCCCACCGCCTCGCGGCGCCGCTTCGGGCCGCGGCCGATCCCGCGTGGTGCGCCGATCAGCCGGCGCTGCGCGAGCAATTGTCGAAGCAGTACCAACGCCTCGGCACCGCGGGGCTGGCCGGGGAACTGCGGCACTTGCGGCCCGAACTCGGTGGTCGCAAAGGGTTGGCCAAGGCGATCAAACTGGCGGAAGGATTGCTGCCCGCGCTGAAGTCGGCGTACCCGGCACTGGTGCCGCGCTTGAGGAACGTGGTCTACCACTCGCTGCTCAAACGCGCCGCGCCGGACGACCTCGACCGGTTCATCAAAGTCTTCGGCCGCATGCCCGACGACCCGACCTTCGCCAAGCTCTCGGCGCAGATCTACGACAGCGTCGACGATCCGGAACAATCGCTCAAGGCTTGGACGCAATACGTCGCGTTTCTGCGCGACCACACCAAGTGGCCACCCCTTTTGAGGAAGCAGGCCATCGCCATCGTCTACCGGACGATGGCCGGGGTCGCCGCGGACTTCGACGACTTCGACCCGGACGACGAGTTGGACTTTTTCTCGCCGACGCGGAAAGCCAAGCCCAAAAAACCGACCGCACCGCCGCCGGATCCCAGCGAGTTCCTGTTGAAGTCGCTCGAGTTCGCGCCGACGTGGGAAGACGCGGCCGCGGAGTTGATGGAAGCCTACCTCGACGACGACAACAACAAAGCCGCGGCGGCGTTCGCGGAATCGTTCTTGGCGGCGAACCCGACCGCGGCGTCGGTCCGTCTCGCCTACGTCGATGTTCTGATGCTGCGCGGGGACTACGCCGGTGCGCTGGTCGAATTGGTGCCCCTCCGCAAGACGAGCCCGTTCGATACGGCGATCCGCGGAAAGGCCGTCGACAGCGTCCTGTACTGCATTTATCTCTTCGTCATCGATGCCGATTGGAGCATGGTCGAACGGCTGATGAGCGAGGAATCCGATTTGTTGGCGAGCGAAACGCCGGTGTTGATTCTCCATCTGCGCTACTCGCTCGCCAAGAAACTCAAACGCGCGGCCGACGCCGAGGCGGAACTCCAAAGAATCGTCCCGACGCAACTCGTCCACGCCTTCCTGCTCGCCGCCAACGCCCGGCTCTTCAAGGTCAAACCCGCGGAGAAGACTGCCGCGGACAAGGCGTACAAAGCCGCGCTCGCCGCCGATCCGGCACCCGACGAAGTCTTGTCCTTGTTCCACGCGTATAAATTTTTCAAGGGCGGCGCCATCGAGTTCACCGGTCAGAAGGCGATGCTCAAAGGCATCCTCGACGCCATGGTGAAATCCGCGGCCGACCCGGCGCTGACCGAGCAACAAGGCACGGAGTTGATCGCCATTCTCGGTCCGCTGACCACCGTGCCAAAGGTCGAGAAAGTGGCCGAGGGACTGGGCAAACGCTTCCCGAACAATCCGATCTTCCCCCTCTGCATCGTGGAGCTGTGGGCGGCGACGCACTCGCGGGGCCGGGCGCCGTACAAAATTTTGAAGCTGCTCCGCAAAGCCCGGGAACTCGCGCGCAACTCTCCCGAACCGGCGTACAAACTCTTGGACGCGCGGATCGAAGATCTGACCGAGCAGCTCGATCCGTTCGCCGCGCTCAACGACATGTTCGGCTTCCACTGAGCGACCGCCATGACCAACGACCCCTACGCCATCTTCGGCTTGCCGGGCGACGAAGACCCGACCGATGAAGGCGTCCGCCAGCGCTACCTGCAGCTCATCCGCGAGTATCCGCCGGAGCAGCGACCGGAGAAGTTCGCCGCGATCCGCACGGCGTACGAGAAGATCCGCACGCTGCACGCGCGGGCGAAGTACCGGCTCTTCGACGCCGG
>JAYTBD010000920.1:0-2595 GCA_043737155.1 Fimbriiglobus sp.
GTACGACATCAGCAGGATGTTGCTGCCGCCCCCGGTGCCGGCGGTAGCTTCTTTGTCACGCGCGATGGTCAGGCCGTTGAGCAACACCCCCGCGGCGGCGTTCGGGTTCTCGGGCAGCGGCTCGGAGAGTTGGCTCAACTCCGGCCGCTTGGCCGCCGCGGTGAGGATGAGGTCGGATTTGATCAAGGGGATTTGCGTGGCCACGTAGTCGTCGACATAGGCCGCGCGGGAGTCGGATCCCGAGAGTTGCTCGACGCGCTGCTTGATGACCAACACCTTCGCGCTCGACTGGTACTGCGGCGGCTGCGCGGTAAAGACGAAGAAGCCCACGATCAACCCGACGCCGGCGCCGAGCGCCAATAGCGGCCAGCGGCGGAACGCGGCGAGCAGCAGCGACGGGGACTTCCCGGGATTTCCATCGGGCGATTCGGACGGCGCGGCCACGGGTCGATCCTCGGAGGAGGCTTCACTGGAACTGGTATCGGTCGGTGGAAGGCCCGGCTCCCCGCGTGTCTCGGTGCGGGCGAAGTCGGCTACGCCGAAGCCTGCGCAATCGCGAGGGCCGGCGGATTCGCGGCGTTTCTTGACGCCTGCGCCGCGGGCAAAGAGATTTCGGACATCAGCGTCTCGGCGCGTTCGACGATCCGCGAGAACGCCACGAGCTTCCAAGCGATGCACTCCCGATCGCGCGAACCGCAAACGCTCAGCCGGCCGATCAGCTGGCCGTTCCCGATCAGCGGCAGTTCGACGCGCCACACCGAGAGCTCATCGCCGACTTGGCCTTGGCGCGCCCAGCGCCGGTGATAGCCCTCGTGCCAGACGGGGGCGTTCACATCGAGGCAAACGCTCGTGAGGTTCAACTCTTCCGCTTGACCGGTGATCTGGTTCCAAAGCTCGGCCCAATCCGCGGTCCCCTGCAAGCGCACTATCATCTCCACGGGCTCGATTTGCCCGCGAAGCGTCTTGAGCATCCCCCGGCCGCGCTCGCGGATGAGCCGCAGCTCGGCCGCGCCGAAGAGTCCGCCGGAAAGCAGGATCGCGCCGATACAGAACGCCGCCGCGAGCGCGGCGAGGTCGTTGCTCAGCGCGGTGCTGGTCAAAGCCCCGATGGAGGCGATGCTACTCAGCGCCGCCACGAGGATCAGCGTGCGGATGCGCGTGAGGCCTCGCTTCTGGAGGACGTGGTGCAGATGGCCGCGGTCGCCGATTGCGATGCCGCGACCTGTGAGTTTCCGACGCACGATGGCGGCGGCGGTGTCCGTGAACGGGAGGATCAGCAGAGCCAGCGGAGACGCGATGGCGAGCGTCGGCCCTTTGAGGGAGGCGTGCGTCGCCAGCGCGGCGATGGTCAGGCCGACGAGCATACTGCCGCAGTCGCCGAGGTAGACGGTGGCCGGGGGGAGGTTGAAGCGCAGGAAGCCGATCAGTCCGCCGGCCAGGGCGATGGCGACGAACCCTTCGAGCGGATGGTTGTGTTCGAACGCCATCGCGGCGAGGCTCGCGCAGATCAGAACCCCGACCGAAGCGAGCATACCGTCCATGCCGTCGAGCAGGTTCAGGGCGTTTACGGCGGCGAGGATGAAGAGAAAGGTGACGGGGATCGATAGCCAGCCGAGCGGCACGCTGCCGCCGAACAGGGAGACGCAGCCGATGGCGAAGTCCCCCGCGAAGACGAGGACGGCGATGGCCGCGATCTGCCCCGCGAGTTTGTAGCGGGCGCGCAGGTTGTAGATATCGTCCATCAAGCCGACGAACGCGATGACGCCGCCGGCCGCGACGAGGGCGAGCGGCGCCCGCAGATCGTCGAGGACCGCTTCGAGCACGCGGTCGGACACCAGACAGGCGACGGGGACGGTGAGGGAGGTCGATGCGAAAAGGGCCAAGCCGCCGACCACGGCTACGGGATGAGATTGGATTTTCCGCCGGCCGTCGGGGCGATCCACGAGTCCGATGCGCCCCGCGATGGCGCGCGCCGCCCAGGTGAAGGCCAATCCGAGGCCGATCGCGATCCCCCCGACCCACAGGAACGCATCCATCGTCTGTCACCTCATCCCGGCTCCGGGATCAACCGATCCGCGTACGAATGGAACCGAGCATCTCGCCATCCAACGTCACCGACACCCCACGGCCGATGAACTGCACCATCACTATGAACTTGAAACCGCCCACGATTTGTTCGACGATCCCCGTCATCCCCACCAGGGGCCCTGTCCGCACCGTCACGGGGGAGCCGCGCACCAAACCGTCTTCGACGGTCACGGGTTCGCCCAAATCCAAGAGACGCCAAACGCCGCGGAGATCCTCGAGGAACCGGGCTTCGTTCCGCACGTCGAGAAAACAGGCCACCCGCTTCGAAGCCGCGATTCGCCAGCGTTCGTCGTCGCCGGCTTGGACGAAGAGGTAGCCGCCGAAGAGGGGTACCGTCGAAGTCACGACCCGGCCCCGGACGCGGGTACGGCGGCGATCGCAAGGGAGATAGAAGGGCACGCCCGCGGCGAGCAGCTCGCGGGCCAGCGCTTTCTCCTGGCGGGGGCGGGTGTGGGCGACCCGCCAAGGCCGATCCCGCGCGGGCGGCAGTTCCAGGAGGCCTTCCGG
>JAYTBD010000921.1:0-2594 GCA_043737155.1 Fimbriiglobus sp.
GTTTTTGCACGCCTTTGTGCGAGTCCCACTCGAGCAGATTCCAGTCAAGGCTTCGGTCGTGATTCCACTCGCCCCACTGCCCGAATTCGCCGCCCATGAAAAGCAGTTTTTTACCCGGCTGCGTCCATTGGCTGACTAGCAACAGACGCAGATTGGCGAACTGCTGCCACGCGTCGCCGGGCTGGCGACTGAGGAGTGAGCCTTTCAGATGCACCACTTCGTCGTGGCTAAGCGGCAGCACGTAATTTTCCGCGTATTGATACATGCCGCGGAACGTGAGGTAATTATGGTGATAGCTGCGGTACACCGGCTCGGTTTGAAAATAGCGTAGCGTGTCGTTCATCCACCCCATGTCCCACTTGTAGCCGAAGCCCAAGCCGCCCAAATACGTCGGTCGCGACACCATCGGGAACGAGGTCGATTCCTCGGCGTACGTTTGCACGCCGGGGAATTGGGTGTAGACCTCGTAGTTGAAGCGGCGCAGGAATTCGATCGCTTCCAAGTTCTCGCGGCCCCCGTACTTGTTCGGAACCCACTCCCCTTCTTTGCGACTGTAATCGAGGTAGAGCATGCTCGCCACAGCATCGACGCGCAGACCGTCGATGTGGTATTTGTCGAGCCAGAAGAGCGCCGACGACAGCAAGAAGCTGCGGACTTCGTGCCGGCCGTAATTGAAGACATAGCTACCCCAATCGGGGTGGTAGCCCTGCTTCGGATCGGCGTGTTCGAACAGGTGGGTGCCGTCGAAGAAGCCGAGGCCGTGTTCGTCGGTGGTGAAGTGGCTCGGCACCCAATCGAGGATCACCGCGACGCCGGCGCGGTGGAGTTCGTCGATCAGGAACATCAAATCTTGCGGCGTGCCGTAACGGCTCGTCGGGGCGAAGTAGCCCGTGGTCTGATAACCCCACGAACCGAAGAAGGGGTGCTCGGTGAGAGGCATCAGTTCGACGTGCGTGAACCCGAGCTTCGTGACGTGCGCGACGAGCTTCGGGGCCAGTTCGCGGTAGTTCAGCGAGTGATGCTTTTCATCGCGCATCCACGAGCCGACGTGCAGTTCGTAAATGCTGATCGGCGCTGCTTGCGCGCTTTTGGCTTCCCGGGTCGCCATCCATTTCGAATCGCGCCATTCGTACTCGAGATCCCACACGACCGAAGCCGTCTTCGGCGACACTTCGCACAGCACCGCAAACGGATCGGTCTTGTCGACGGCATAGCCGTTGGATTGGCTCGCGACGTGGTACTTGTAGCATTCCCCTTTGTGATTGCCCGGAATGAAGCCTTCCCAGATTCCGCCGGAGCCGGTAGCACTCAGTGGGTTGGCCCCGCGATCCCAACTGTTGAAATTGCCGACGACCGATACGAATCGCGCCGCCGGTGCCCACACCGCGAACTGCGTCCCGGCGACGCCCTCACGGGTCACCGAGTGCGCGCCGAGCTTGTCGTAAAGCCGGACGTGACTGCCCTCGTTGAACAGGAAGAGATCCTGTTCGCCGAGCCAAGCGGGCTCGAGTGTCGTGGTTGTCATAGCGGTGGACCGTGAGATTGACGGAGCGTTCCACATTTAAAACTAAGCCGGTCGTTATGAGAAGCTACGCACCTTCGGCCGACTTTGTCGATGGTTCCGCTCCCGCGGCCGGACAACGCGCTTCATCGGCATCTCCGATTCACCCGGTGACCGCTCCTTCCGACGCGCTGCCGACCAGCCGGGCATATTTCGCGAGCACGCCGCGTTCCACTCGTAGCGATGGTTTCGTCCATGCGGATTGACGTTTGGCTTGCTCCGCCGGGTCGATGTGCCACGTCAGCGACTTCGCATCGGCGTCGATGGTGACCTTGTCGCCGTCCTTCAAGAGGCCGATGGGACCTCCGACCCAGGCTTCGGGTGCGACGTGGCCGACGACAAGACCGTGCGTGCCTCCGCTGAAGCGGCCGTCGGTGATGAGGCCGACGGTTTCGCCGAGACCTTGGCCCATCAGTGCGCCCGTAATCGAAAGCATCTCGCGCATCCCCGGCCCGCCGACCGGTCCTTCGCCGCGGATCACGAGGATGTCGCCGTCCACGATCTTCTTGGATTGGATTGCCTTCGCACAAGCTTCTTCGCCGTCGAAGACTTTGACTGGCCCCGTGATGGAGCGTTTTTTCAAACCCGCTACTTTTGCCACCGCACCTTCCGGGGCTAGGTTGCCCTTCAAGATTACGATGTGCCCGCGGTCGTACATCGGCTGCTCGAATGTCTTCACCACGACTTGCGGCTTCGCGTAGATACTCGGAATGTCCTTCAAATTCTCCGCGAGGGTATGCCCCGTCACCGTCATGCAGTCACCGTGCAGCATCCCGTGGTCGAGCAACGCGCGAAGAACTGCCGGCACGCCGCCGACTTTGTAGAGGTCGAACATGACGAACCGGCCGCCGGGCTTGAGGTCGGCGAGGTGCGGGACCTTCGCCCCGATGCGGTCGAAGTCGTCGAGGGTCCATTCGACCTCCGCTTCGCGCGCGATCGCCATGAGGTGCAGCACGGCGTTGGTCGAACCGCCGAGGGCCAGTACCAGCGTGTAGGCGTTCTCCAAGCTGTTGCGCGTGATGATGTCGCGCGG
>JAYTBD010000922.1:0-2594 GCA_043737155.1 Fimbriiglobus sp.
CCTGAGCGTCCTCCAGCGTCTCGACGGAATCTTGAAAGAGCGCGGCGATCTCTTCCGCTCACTCGGCGTCAACGATTTCCCGAGCTACCGCGATCTGAATCGACCCGAACCGCTGCCGCGCATCTTGCTCGTCGTCGATGAATTCCAAGAGTTCTTTGTCGAAGACGACAAGCTCGCGCAGGAAGCCGGGTTGCTCGTCGATCGCCTCGTCCGCCAAGGGCGGGCCTTCGGGGTCCACGTCATCCTCGGCTCGCAGACCCTTGGGGGTGGATATTCCCTGCCGCGCAGCACCATCGACCAGATGGCGGTCCGCATCGCGCTACAGTGCAGCGAAGCCGACGCGCAGTTGATCCTCAGCAAAGACAACTCGGCCGCGCGGTTGCTCACCCGGCCCGGCGAAGCAATTTACAATGACGCCAACGGCCTGCAAGAAGGGAACAATCCGTTCCAAGTGGTTTGGCTTTCGGAAGCGCGTCGGGAAGAGATCCTCGGGAAGCTGCGCGAACGATCCCACGCACCTTCGCGCTGCTTGGTATTCGAAGGCAGCGCGGCGGCGGAGTTGCCCGAGAACGCGATGCTCCAGCGCACCCTCGCCTCCGAAATCGCGAGCGGCCCGACCACCCTCTGGCTCGGCGACGCCATCGCCATCAAGGATCCGACCGCCGCCGTGTTCCGCCCTCAATCGGGGGCCAATCTCTTGCTCATCGGCCAATCCGAAGAGGCCGCGCTGGCGATTGCCACCGCGGGATTGGTGTCGCTGGCGGCGCGGTACCGTGATCCGAATATCGCCGCGGTACTCGACGGCACGCCCGACGATTCCGAGTTCGCCGATACGTTGCGCGGAGTCTGCTCCTCCTTGCGGCTCGACCCGCTCGTTGAACGGCCCGACCTCACCGCGACCATCGCCAAGTTCGCCGCCGAGGTCGATGGCCGACTGAACGGCACCGTCGCCGACCGCTCGCCGCGGTTCTTGTTCGTCCACGGTTTGCACCGGCTCCGCGAACTCCGTAAAGCGGAAGAAGATTTCGGCTACGGCCGCCGCGGGGACAAGGTCGCCGCGCCCGGCGATCAGTTCACGACCATTTTGCGCGAAGGCCCGGCCGTCGGGGTCCACATCGTAGCGTGGTGCGACAGCGTGATGAACCTCACACGCGCCGTGGACCGCCAAGGGATGCGCGAATTCACCTTGCGTGTCTTGTTCCAAATGAGCGCCAACGACTCGGCCCAACTCATCGATACCCCGGCCGCGAGCCGATTGGGTCGCACGCGGGCGCTCTATGTCGAAGAGGGGACCGAACGGCCCGAGAAGTTCCGGCCTTACGGTTTGCCGGGCGACGATTGGCTGCGTGAGATCGGTGCGAAGGTCGGTCGCCATCCGCCGATTTCGACTGCACCCGAGACGCCCATTGTGCCGATGCAGACGAATGACAATCCCTTGTCGCTGGCGACCGATCGACCATGAGCAAGCCCGGCCACCCGCGTATTGCCATCCTCGGCGGGGGGCCGATCGGTCTCGAAGCGGCCCTCTACGCGAAGCGAGCCGGTTGCGAGGTCATCCTTTTCGAGCAGGGCCAAATCGCAGAATCGGTGAACCGCTGGGGGTTCGCCCGCATGTTCACGCCGTTTGGACTGAACCGCACCAGCCTCGGCAAACAAATCCTGCGCGACGACCGGACCGCGCCGAATCCCCCCGCCGATACCGAGTATCTCACGGGCCGCGAGTTCCGCGATGCGTACCTGCTGCCGTTGGCGGCGGGCGTGCTGAAGGACTCGATCCGCTGCCCCGCGGCGGTGCTCGGTATCGGCCGCGCGGGTTGGCGGAAAACGGATCGGCCCGACCCGCGCAAGCCGCTCCCGCCGTTCCGACTCCTCGTGCGCGAAGCCAACAATGTCGATCGCTTCGAGAGTGCCGATGTGATCCTCGATTGCACCGGGACGTACAACCGGCCGAACTGGGTCGGCGACGGCGGCATCCCCGCGGCCGGGGAAATCGCGGCGCGACCGCAGGTGCCGTACTGGCTGGAAGATGTCCGCGCGGCGAAGAAAGCACTCTACTCGGGCAAGAGTACCATCCTGATCGGCAGCGGATACTCCGCCGCGACCACGATGTGCGGACTCGCGGAGTTGGCCGAAGAAA
The DNA here is from genome assembly GCA_043737155.1 of Fimbriiglobus sp. Classification (GTDB taxonomy): domain Bacteria; phylum Planctomycetota; class Planctomycetia; order Gemmatales; family Gemmataceae; genus JALHQU01. The sequence goes on from JAYTBD010000922.1 coordinate 2,138, forward strand.
ATCAATCGACGTGGGTCATCTGGCTGACGCACGGCGTCCGCACGCAACCGCTCCCCCGCCTGGCCAACGACCCGCATAAGGAGCGCGACCGACTCGCGGCGCGCGCGAATCAATTGGCGACGCGCTGCGATGGCAACCTCGAGTATCACCCGCAGACGCAGATCGACGAACTCGTTTGCCACGGGCCGGACAAAGGCTTCCGCGTCGCGGGCCGCATCGCGGGCAAGCCGATGAGTTGGGAAGTCGAGAAGGTGATCGCCAACGTCGGCTACCGGGCGGACGCGAATCTGACGGCCGAATTGCGCGTGGGGGAACCGCACGGCGAGCACCGCACCGACGAACCGGGGTACTACATCCTCGGGGCCAAGAGCCACGGGCGGAGTTCGGAATTCCTGTTGAAGGATGGGCACGAACAGATTCGCCGAGTCTTCGCGTCGATACTGAATCAGTCTCGGCT
>JAYTBD010000923.1:0-6436 GCA_043737155.1 Fimbriiglobus sp.
GCCACTGTGCATCTCTTGCAGCTTCGCCGTGAATTTGAAGCTGTGCCCCGGTACGACGCGGTCGTCGGTGTCGGCGGTCGTCACCAGCGTCGGCGGGTAAGCGGTGCCGGCCTTCAGCGCGTGGTACGGGCTGTACTTGTACTGGGCCGCGAAGTCCTCTTTATTGGCGCTGTCGCCGTAGTCGTCCACCCAGAACCGCCCCGCGGTGAACTTCTGGAAGCGCAGCATATCCATCACGCCCACGGCCGGGAGGCAGGCGCCGAACAGATCGGGCCGCTGAGCCATGCAGGCTCCGACGAGCAAGCCGCCGTTGCTGCCGCCTTGGATGCCGATCTTCTTCGCGCTGGTGTATTTCTCGGCGACCAAGAATTCCGCGGCTGCGATGAAGTCGTCGAAGACGTTTTGCTTTTGCAGCTTCGTCCCGGCCTTGTGCCACTCTTCGCCGTATTCGCCGCCGCCGCGCAAGTTGGCCACCGCGAGGACGCCGCCCATTTCCATCCATTGGATGCGCGACACGCTGAATCCCGGCGTCAACGAGATGTTGAAGCCGCCATAGCCGTAGAGCAGCGTCGGGTTCTTGCCGTCGAGCTTCAGCCCCTTTTTGTGGGCGACGAACATCGGGATCTTCGTGCCGTCTTTGCTCGGGTAGAAGTGCTGCTTCACCTCGTAGTCGTCCGGGCTGAACTTCACCTTGGCCCGCCGCAGGAGCTTGCTGACGCCGGTGATGACATCGTAGCGGTAGGTCGCGGCCGGCGTGTTGAAGCTGCTGTACGTGTAGAAAGTCTCGGTGTCGGTGCGTTTGCCGCCGAAGCCGGAGGCGGTGCCGATGCCGGGTAGTTCGACCTCGCGGATGAGCTTGCCGTCGGTGCCGAAGACCTTGACGACGCTGCGGGCATCTTGCATGTAGCTGCACACGAAGGTCCCCGACAGGAAACTGACGCCGCCCAAGGTTTCCTTGGCTTCGGCGACGATCGTCTTCCAGTTCGCCTTCGCCGGCTTGCGCAGGTCGATGGCGATGACGCTCCCTTTGGGCGAGCCGGTCTCGGTGAGGAAGTAGAAGATCGGGCCATCGTTGCCGACGAGGTTGAACTTGTTGTCGTGGTTCGACACCAGTTCGGTGATGAGCCCGTACGGTTCGTTGAGATCCTTGTAGGCGACGCGATTCTTCCGGCTCGTGGTGCCATCGCTCAGGCTGATGACCAAGTAGCGGCCGTCTTCGGTGACGTCGCCGGAGATCGTCCACTTCGGATAGTCGGGCCGTTCGTACACGAGCACATCTTCGGATTGCGGCGTGCCCAAGCGGTGGTAGTAAAGCTTCTGGTTCTCGTTCGTCGCTTGGAACTTGGCGTCGCCGATCGGTTCGGCGAAGCGGCTGTAGAAGAACCCGCGGCTGTCGGCCGTCCACGATGCGCCGCTGAACTTCACCCATTTGAGTTCGTCGCCGAGCGTCTTGCCGGTGGCGATATCGAGGACCTTCCACGTGTTCCAATCGCTGCCCGCTTCGGCCAAGCCGTACGCGGAGTATTTGCCGCACTCCGACGGCGCGAATCCGGACAGCGCCACGGTGCCGTCTTTGCTCAGGGCATTCGGGTCGAGCAGCATCCGCGGTTCGGCGTCGAGCGATTCTTGGATGTACAAGACGCTTTGATTCTGGAGGCCGTCATTCTTGCTGAAGAGGTACTTGCCGCCGCCGATCTTGCTCGGGGCGGAGATCTTCTCGTAGTTGTACAGGTCGGTGATCCGCTTCTTGATGGCGTCGCGCTGCGGGATGGTCGCCAAGTAGTGCTGCGTGACCTTGTTCTGGGCTTCGACCCACGCCGCCACTTCCGTCGACTTCCGCACATCGTCTTCGAGCCAGCGGTACGGGTCGGCCACTTTGGTGCCGTGGTAGTCGTCGACTTGGTCCGTCTTCCGCGACTCGGGGTACTTCAACTTTTTATCCTCGGCGGAGACGGCGGTCGTCAGCGCCAGCAGCAGTGCGATGGCGAATCGGAAGCGGGGCATACGGCGGACTCCGGAATGATGGCGGGGAGGACCGATTATTGTATTTGTCGCGAACGCCCGTTGGAACCGTCCGAGCCGCGAGCGTAAGCTGCATCTTCGACCAAGACGCAGCTTACGCTCGCGGCTCGGAAATACACTCCGTCGTCACTTCGCGATCCAGCGGATTTCCTTCTTCACGGCGAAGAGTTGGACGTTTTCGCGGGCGTCGTTGGTGTCGCCCGGATTCAAACTGAAGCGCACTTCCTTCGGCGTTTCTTCCACGACCTTGGCTTCGACGACATCCTTGCCGCTGCCGGTCCACGAGAAGACGAGCAGCACATGGGTCTTGAAATCGACCGCATCCAAAATCTTCTTCCGCGCGGCCGCGTCGCCGACGAGTTTGGTCAAGTCGTCGACGCTCGAAATCGGATTCGGCTCGTTCCACTTCCCGGCCTTGGCCGAGATCTTGTCCGCCTTATCGAGCGGGATGGCAAAGGCCACTTCGGTGCGGCTCGTGGGCTTTTCTTTGTCTTGCGCGATCACGGCGCCAGACGCGGCGACGGCGAGTAGGCAGACGAGGATGCGGGTCATTGTGAAGCTCCGAAAAGGGGTGGAAACCCCATTTATCGTAGCAGACGGCGTACCAACGCGAACAGCTGCGGCGGGGTCGAACGACCGCCGGGGATCGCCACTTCTCCGAGGTCGAAATCGCCGATCGGCATCCCGCGCAGAAGTTCTCCGACGGCCGCGGCTTCCTCGGCGCCACCGGAATGACCGACGTAGACCAACACCGTCAGGATGCCACCGGGCCGGAGATGCTCGGCCGCGGCGCGGATGGCGCGGACGCTGCTCTCGGCCGTGGTGGCGATCGAGCGATCGCTCGCGGGCAAGTATCCGAGGTTGAACATCGCGGCGGCCAACTCCCATCCTGCTCTCCCCGCGTGCCCGGGATGGTCGCTCGGCAGCACGGGCCAGACCTCACCCCCTAACCCCCTCTCCGAAACGGAGAGGGGGGACAAGTCCAATTCCGCATGATCGCCCAATTTCAACTCCACGCAAGTCACGCCGTGTTTCGTCAACAGCGCCGCCGTCCGTTCGATGGCGAGCGGCTGGATGTCCCAAGCGAACACGCGTCCGGTCGGGCCGACGCATTGCGCTAAGAAGAGCGTGTCGTGACCGTTGCCGGCGGTGGCGTCGAGGGCGGTGTCGCCCGGTCGCACGTGCGGCCGGACGAGATCGTGGACGATTTCGGTCACGCTGAGATGCATAGGGAAGGACTTCAAGTGGCCGGGCCAAATAACATGGCTTTTTGTTGCGTTGTGAGCATCGGGTCCGAAGGAGAAGTTGGGTCAATACCCGTTTTCTGGCTGATCGCTGAAATCTGGTCGCTGACAACTGTCTCATTTGAACCTGTTTAGAACATAACAGTATTCAGCAATCAGCGGTCAGGAATCAGCAAGACGTCGCCGACTGGAGTTTTGGAGACTGCTAAAGCTCAAAGGCGTACCCAGAGTATCACCCCCCGCGAGGCGATCGGCCCACTCTGCGGCGAAGAACGGGGCCAGCAGCGCGCCCTTCGAACCGAGGCCGTTGAACACGCCGATGGCTGAACCCGGCAAGAAGCCGAGCACCGGCTTCTGCCCCGCGATGATCGGCCGCACCGCCGCGCGCTGATCGACAATCTCGAACGGGCGATTCAACAACGCCCGCAGCGCGCCTTCCAATTCGGTCCGCCCTGCGGCGGTCGTCGTATTCGTGAGGTCGTGCCAGGAGTACGTCGCGCCGAAGCGCCACAATCCCGGGGTATGCGGCGCGAGCCAATGGCCGTCGTTGAGAACCCGCACCTCGTCGAAATCGTCGATCCGCACCGTCAGAATTTCCCCCTTGGCCGCGCGGAAGAGCAGCTCGGCGGTGAGCGGATTTCGCGCGGCGGCGAAGCCCTGGCACAGGATCAAATTCTTCGCCCGCACTCCGAGCCGCGGCAGCGCCACGCCCTCCGCTGACACCTCGATGTCATTGGGTGCGACATCGGCTTCCGCGAATTGGCCGTCCCGTGCGAATACTTCCCGCGACGCATCGAGGTACGCCGGCACATCGAGCTGCGCGGCGGTCGGCATCTCGAAACCGACCGGTGGACGGTGGAACAAACCCGCATTCAACGATGGCATCGGTTCGCGGACCAAATCCCCGAACTCGGGTCGCCGCGCGGCGAATGCCGAATGCTCCTTCTCCTTCCGAAAAATGCGGACGGTGCACCGCGGATGGAAGAAGGATCGCCCCGTCTCGGCTTCGACACCGCGATAGAACTCGGCCGCGAAGGGAAACAGTTCGTCGTGCCGCCATGTCTTAGTCAAGCGCTTCCCCGTGATGGGCGTCATCAACCCCGCCGCGACGCGGGACGACGTGATCGCCTCCGCGCGATCCAGGAGCAACACGCTCAGCCCGCGCCGGCGCAGCGCCCACGTCAAAGTCGTGCCCGCGAGGCCACCGCCGACGACGATCACAGAAACTTGATGCACAGCACACCGCCGATGACGAGCAGCGCCCCGCCGAGTTTGCCGGGGGAAATGGATCGCTCGTCGAGGCCCATCAGTGCGAAGTGGTCGAGCAGCATCGAGCAGATCAGTTGCCCGCCGACGACGAGGGCGATGAACGCGGCCGCGCCGAGTTCGCGCACCAATGTCGCCCCGGCCAGCACGATGAGCGCCCCGAGCGGCCCGCCGATCCAGTTCCACCACTGCGTGCCTTTGAATGTCTCCATCGCCGGCAGGGTCGGCCGGAGGATGAGCAGTGCGAAACTCGCGGTGAGGATGGTACCGCAAATGGAGAAGAACGCGACCCAGAGCGGCTCGCCGATGTTCTGCCGGAACTTGTTGTTGGCCGCGGCCTGCAGCGCGATGCACGACCCGGCCCCGGCCGCGAGCAGCATGAAAACGACGTGGTTCATACGGTCTGTTGTATGCGGCGGGGGAGCAGGCTACTTCCCCTCTTTGTCCTTCACGTCGTTCACGATCGCCGCGAGGACGCTGTCGCTGGCGACGTTCTCGGCCTGGGCTTCGAAATTCAACAGTATGCGGTGGCGCATCGCGGGCAGAAAGACTTTGCGGATGTCTTCGAAGCTCACGTTGAACCGCCCCTCTAACAATGCCCGAACCTTACCCGCGAGAATCAGAGCTTGAGCGCCCCGTGGCGAGCCGCCGGCGCGTAAGAACCGGTTCGTGTCGGCCGTGGCGAACTCGGAATTCGGGTGCGTCGCCAACAGCAGCCTGATGGCGTAATCCTGCACCGCGCCCGCCACCAACACCTCGCGGACGAGTTCCATCCACTGGCCGATTTCGCTCGCGTCCATGACCTTGCGGGCGTGCAGTTTCAAGTTCTGCGTCGTGCGGTCGATGATCAATTTCAATTCGTCCCGCGTCGTGAACGGCACCAGCAGCTTGAACAAGAAGCGGTCGAGCTGGGCTTCCGGCAGCGGGTAGGTGCCTTCCTGTTCGATGGGGTTCTGCGTGGCCAGCACGAAGAACGGCTTCGGCAATTGGTGCGTCGTGCCGCCGACGCTGACGGTGCCCTCTTGCATGGCTTCGAGCATAGCCGATTGCGTCTTCGGAATGGCGCGGTTGATTTCGTCGGCGAGGACGATCTGGCTGAAAAGCGGCCCGCTTTGGAAGCGGCGCTCGCGCCGGCCTTCCGGCGTTTCGAGGATGATATCGGTGCCGACGATGTCCGATGGCATCAAGTCCGGCGTGAACTGAATTCGCGTGAATTTGAGGTCGAGCACTTGGGCGAGCGTGCGGACGATGAGTGTCTTACCGAGGCCGGGGACGCCTTCGAGCAGCACGTTGCCGCCGACGAAGAGGCTCGTGAGGACGCCGCGGACGATCTCGGGTTGGCCCACGATGACCTGGCCGATTTCGGCTTCGAGGTCGGCGAAGCGCTTGCGGAACTGGGCGGCCCGTTCGGCCATGGGGGCGGGTGTACTCATGGCGAGAGTCTACGGCGCATGCGCGGGGGCGTCGAGAACCGCGGCGGCGGGTTTCGCAGTAGAATGCCAAAACCCGTCGAAACCCGGATGCACCGATGGCGACCGCCGAAATCTTGCCGGACCCCGCCCGCCCGCCGCCGTGGAAAGAATTCGCTTCCGCCCCGCTCGTCCCCGTCGCCCTCGCCGCCACACTCGGCATCCTTTTCGACCGCTATCTCACCGGCTCCGTGCCCATCGGTTTGAGCATCGCTTTCCTCGCCGTGCTCGCTTGGAAATTTCTCAAGCGCTCGCGCGCCGTCGCGCTGCTCTGGCTCGCCGTCGCCGGGTTGGCCTCGGCCCATCACCACGCCCACCTGCACGAGTTCCCCGCGGACGACATCGGGCAACACATCGGCACCGACAAGCGCTTCGCCAGCGTCCGCGGCACCTTGGTCGAAGACCCGATCACCCGGCACCAGAACCTCTCCGACC
>JAYTBD010000924.1:0-2591 GCA_043737155.1 Fimbriiglobus sp.
TCAATTCCCGATGCGGATGTGGTCGGGTTTGCAGTTCTGCTGGTTCGCCCAGATCATGGGGAACTACGTCGGGTTCGTCGCCGGCGGAATGCAAGTGGCATGGGTCTGGGTCAGCCGGAAGCGGTTCACAGCCCGCCGGTGATTTCCTGCAGCGCATCCGCGAGCGTGTCGATGTCGGCCTCGGTCGTGAACGGGCCGGGGCTGACGCGGACCAAACCGTCCGGGAAACTGCCGGACGCACGGTGGATGTACGGCGCGCAGTGCAGGCCCGGCCGAACGGCTATGGCGAAGGACTGATCGAGCACGCCGCCGAGTTCGGTGGCGGAGAGCAATTCCGAATGGAAGCTCATCGTGGCGACGCGGCGGGAATTGTCGGCGTGGCCGACGATGTTGAATCCGCCCATCGCCGACAAGCGTTCCCGGAGTCGGTCGCAGAGGGCCAATTCGTGGGCTCGCAATTTCGCGGGCGTTTCCGCTTCGACGAAATCCAAACCCGCGACCATGCCGACGATCCCGAGGACGTTGGGCGTACCCCCTTCGAGGAAGTACGGGTACTCGCTCGGCTGCGTCGGACTCGAACTATCGCCGCCGGTGCCGCCTTCGCGCCACGGCCGGACTTTGGCCTTCGGGCCGACGTAGAGCGCACCGGTACCGGTCGGACCGAAGAGGCATTTGTGACCGGGGAACGCCAGCAGATCGATGGATTGCGTTTGTATGTCGATGGGCACGACGCCGATGGTCTGGGCCGCATCGACGAGGAACAGCACGCGGTCGGACTCCCGGCAAAGGCGACCGATTTCTTCGATGGGCTGGACGGTGCCGAGGACGTTGCTGCCGTGGGTGATCGCGACGAGGCGGGTCTTCGGCGTGATCGCGGCGCGGATCGCGTCCGGGTCGATCGTCCCGCCGCCGTCGGACGCGATGCGGGTCAGTCCGATGAATCCGGCGTTCGCCATCGCCTGCAGCGGCCGGCTGACGCTGTTGTGTTCTAGGTCGGTGGTGATGACGTGATCGCCGGCGTCGAGCGTTCCTTTGATGGCGATGTTCAGCGCATCGGTGCCGTTGAACGCGAAGATGAACCGGTTCGGATCGCGGCCGTTGAGGAATCGATTCAGCCGGTGGCGGGCATCGTCGAGCGCGTGCTCGGCGGCGAGCGCCATGGCGTGCCCGGCCCGGCCGGGATTGGCGAGCGACGTCCGCGCGAAGTGGTCCAAGGCGCGGTAGACGCCTTCGGGCTTGGGAAAACTGGTCGCGGCGTTGTCGAGGTAGATCACGCGAGGAACTCGGAGACGGGGAGACTGCCGACGGACTTACCGGCCAGTGTCAACGGGATGTCAGTGCCGGGTGCGTAGTCGATGCGGGATTGATAGCGCGGGTCCGTACCCGGTTGTGGCTCCGTATAAATTTCCACGCGGTGTTCGGGTATATTCACGATCCAATATTGTTCGATCAAGTGACTGGCGAACAAACGGAGTTTCTCACCGGAATCCATTTCCCATGTCGATTCGCAGACTTCGACGACGAGGGCGACATCGCACGGATACGGATGACGATGCTCATATTGTGCTTGTTCACCGGCGAAAATGACGATATCGGGTTCGGGTTCGCTCTCCGGCATTGTGATCGGATACCGGCCACCGACTCGCCAATCATCGGACAGTCGCCGAGCGAGCCAATTCATCAGGACCGATATTGAATAGGCTTCCTTCGGTGTCGACATGGGTCGTTCTACGATCCATCCATTCAACAGTTCGCAACCATCATCATGTTGCAAAATGCTATGCTCAATCGCCCGGTGATATTGCTCCACGGTCCACAACCGGGTGGGCCAACGGCAGATTCCGTAGTCCGCTCGAAAGGAAACTTTCTTTTTCATCGCTAATGTCCGATGTACTTCGCATACAGCGTCCGGGCGCGTTCGGAATCGTCCGTCCCCTTGATGATCGCCCGGCCGTCGGGGAAGACGGTGAACTCGTAGCCGTCGCCGGAATCGACCACGTTGAATTTCAGCAGGAACTTGTTCGAGGTCACGGTGCCGGACGCTTGCAATTGCTTTCCGAGCGTCGCGAAGTCGAGCTTGCTACTCAAGCGCTGCGTCACCTGCACGGCGTTTCGACCGCACAGGCTCGTCGTCTGCGTGCCCTGCTCCCCTTCGAGCCACACAAATTGCTTCTTCGCGCAGCACGGGCACTTCCCCTTGCGCCCGGCCAGCGGCGCGATTTTCATCCGCTTGCTCGTATTGTCCCAGACGTTGAGCATGAACAGCTCGCGGTTGATCGCGGCCTTATTTCCCGACAGCAGCTTCAACGCCTCGGCCGCCTGGAAACTCGCGATGATCGACACGATGGGCCCGAGGACTCCGGCGGTCTCGCAGGTGCCGACTTCACCGGGGCCGGGCGAGGCTTCGAACACGCACTGCAGGCACGGGGTTTCCCCCGGCACGATGGTCATGCTCATGCCTTCGGTACCGACGGCCCCGCCGTAGACCCACGGCTTGTTCTGCTTGATGGACACATCGTTGATGAGGTAGCGGATCTCGAAGTTGTCGGTGCCGTCGAGGATCAAGTCGGCGTCGCGGCAGAAGTCTTCGA
>JAYTBD010000925.1:0-14549 GCA_043737155.1 Fimbriiglobus sp.
TTTGTTCGTTCGGCGCGGGTGCCGGCGAGCCGAAGGCGAAGGTTACCTACGCGATCGCCTTTTTGGCTGGGAGTTACGATGCCGCTGGCCAAGCCGGCAACACGGGCTCATCCCCCGAAATCGGCGTCGCGGCGGCGGGAGCGACCTCTCGCCACCGCCGCCTTCCCCGGTCCCCGAATTCGGAGCACGGCTTGATCGCGCCCTACATCGCAGCCTACTCGACGCGGCAATCGCCCCAGTCCGAGCCGATCCCCGGCCTCGTGCAAACCCGAAATGCGGCCGGCGGCTTCTCGTTCTCGGTCGACGACTGGACGCGGCTCGACCGGTTCCTCGTCCTCGGTTCCGAGGGGGGGAACTACTACGCGCACGAACGGAGACTGACGGTCGAGAACGCCCAATCCGTGCACCGATGTCTCGCGGCGGATGGGCCCCGCACCGTCGCCCGGATCGTCGAAATCAGCGAGGGCGGGCGCGCGCCGAATAACGATCCCGCGGTTTTCGCCTTGGCGATGGCCGCCGGTCTGGGCGGGCCCGCAACCAGGGCGTTGGCCCTGACCGCTCTCCCCCGCGTGTGCCGGACCGGAACCCACCTCTTCCACTTCGCGGCGGGGGTCGAGGCTTTCCGCGGATGGGGCCGCGCGCTGCGCCGGGCAGTGGGAGATTGGTACACCCGGATGGAACCACGGGAACTGGCTTATCAACTCTGCAAGTACCAACGGCGCGGCGGCTGGTCGCACCGGGATCTGCTCCGTCTCTGCCACGTCAAAGCGGTCGGAGCATCGGATGCTGCGCTCAGGTGGGCGGTCGGGAAGGGATGTACTCCTGGCGCGGCGACCGCCTCTTCACCGCTCGCGCCCATCTGGGCGTACGAGGGCATCAAGCGCGCGACCTCGCGGCCCGAAGTGATCCGTCTGATCCGCGACCACGGATTGACCCGCGAGTTCGTCCCGACCCGGTGGCTGACGGGGGCGGACGTGTGGGACGCCCTCTCGGAAGCGATGCCGATGGGGGCTCTGGTGCGGAACTTGGCCACGATGACCCGCGTAGGATTGTTGGTCCAAGGGGGGGCTGCGATAGAGCGCGTCGTCGCCGCGCTGGCCGATTCGGAACGCATTCGGCGATCCCGCCTGCACCCGATCGCACTGCTTTCGGCCCTGCGGACTTACGCGTCCGGTCGCGGGGTGCAGGGGAGCGGCACCTGGTCTCCGGTGCCCTGCGTCGTGGAGGCCCTCGACGGGGCGTTCCACGCGGCGTTCGCGAACGCGGAGCCCACGGGGCAGCGCTGGCTATTGGCCTTGGACGTATCCGGGAGCATGGCGGCGAGCGGCCTCGCCGGGGTTTCGGGGCTCACGGCGCGCGACGGTGCGGCGGCCATGGCCTTGGTGACCGCCGCCACCGAGTCGCGCCACCACATCATCGGGTTCACAGGCCGGGGGTTTCGCATCTCGCCCTCCGGCGGCTTCGGAGAGGGGGTCGAGCCCCTTTCGATCCGTCCCGAGCAGCGGTTGGACGACGCGATCCGGACCATCGGCGAGCTCCCAATGGGCCCGACCGACTGCTCCCTGCCCATGCTGTACGCGCTGGAGAGGGACATGGCGGTCGACGTGTTCGTCGTCTACACGGACAGCGAGACTTGGCACGGCGAAATACACCCGGTTCAGGCGCTGCGGCTGTACCGGGAGCGAACGGGGATCGCGGCGAAACTCGTCGTCGTCGGCATGGCGTCGTCCGGGTTTACCATCGCCGACCCGGAAGACGCGGGAATGCTCGACGTGGTCGGGTTCGATACGGCCGTTCCACAGTTGCTCAACCATTTCGCCGTGAGCGAGCCGCCGGGGTAAATTCGCGCGAACGGGGCGTCGAATGCACGCCCGGCCGCGTTACTGAACCGCAGGATGTCCGCTTCCGGAGCACCACCGTCTGCGACCTACCGCGCAATTTGCAACTGTAAATGCGGTGCCGATGGTTTGGGTGACCCTCACCTGCCGCTCTCGAAGAGGAGGAGGAACACCTGCGCGGCGAGGACCCTCTTGCCCGCGGCGCGATGATCGAGCGCCGGGAGGAGTTCCCGGATGAGGCTCTTCCGCCCGATCGCGACGAAGTCCCCGGGGTCGCCCCAAAATCCGACCACGCCCAGTCGATCCCCCTTGCGGATGGACGCCCGGAGGATTTCGACCCCCGACAGGTCGCCCAACCGGGCCAGGGCGAAGGCTTCCGGCCGGCCCGTGCCGCTCCCGCCACCCCCGAGGACGCGATTGAGGTTCAGCGGCAGGAGCCGCTTGAGGGGCTCGATGGCCACCCCGGACGGGGGTGCTCCACCCGGGATTCGGCACTCGGCGACGGATGTCTTCCGCTCGAAGTTTCTACACTCCATTCCCCGGACACGCTGTCTGGAAGCGCGATGACCCAATTGGCACGTTTAGCGTCGGCGGTGTCGGAGAACCGATTTGTGGTCGGTCCGACGGAGCGAGCGAGACCGGTTGCGGCTGTTCGGCGCGCGGAATAACGGGCGAGTGTTCAAGCTCGATTGCGTTCGGCGGGCCGTTGCACGTGATCGTCGGGCGTCTGCACCGTGTCGGGCTCCCGGTTGTGCCGGGCGTCTCCCGTTTCGACACCGTCCGGCGGGGATGCGGTCGCGCAGCTCATTTCTTGCGCGTGTACGCTACCCGCCATACCGTGCCCGAGGCGTCGTCCGTCACCATCAGCAATCCGTCCTTGGCCAATTCCCAGTCTTCGACCGTCTCCCGCCTGGCGGACAACAAAACGGTCAATGTCGTTAGTCTTTGCTGCCCCTCCACGACCTTTGATTCGGGCACCGGTGGCAGCACCAAGCATCCCCATTCAGCCTTTGGGATTTTCAGTGGTGTCATGTGTGGGAGCGGCGAGGCCCATATCCGAGAGAAAGAGTGTACCCCCGGCTGGCCGGTGGCTCTGCGCCGCGCTGTACGTGAGACACAGGCGATCCTTGGCCCGCGTCATCGCGACGTATACCAGTCGCCGCGCCTCGTCGATTTCATCAATGAGGTTTTGATCCAGCTCACGACACCCGGGCAGGATCGAATCCTCTACACCGGTCACGTACACGCGGGAGAATTCGAGGCCTTTGGTTGCGTGGAACGTGAGCAGCGACACCCGTTCCGAAGCGGTGTCGGTTTCATCGCCGCGCGACAGCGCCAACCGGTCCAGGAATTGGTGGATGCCCGTTTCCAAGTCTCCCGTCTGCGCTAGAGCCACCATCCGGCGCAGCCACTCGACTTCGGCCGGATGCCAATCCTCGGCGCTCCGATCCGCGCGGAGGCGATCCATCAGATCCTTTCCGCCCAATCGGTCGATCAGCTCCGCTACGGGCGGACCGGCGATTTCCAGACGGGCCATTTCCTGCTCGTAGAGTTCGAGAACCGACGAGTATTTCCCGAGCGCCCGCACGGCGCCTTTGCGAAACAATTCGGCCACGACCCCATCAATGGGCACGGGCCCAGCGAGTGCCAATGCCGCCGAGTAGGCATCGAGCCGTTGGGCTTGCGACGACTTGCGGGCGTTGCGGACGTGTTCTTGCTGCAGTCGCTCGAACACGGCGGCGAGGCAGCGGCAATCGTCCAGCGCGCGGTGACTGCGACCGGTTGGAATGCCGAAGTGGGCCGCGAGGTCGACCAGCTTCAGGCTCCCCTCTCGGATCACGTGGCGGGCAAACGGCACCGAATCATAGTGGGCCAGACCCGCGAATCCGTCCCACTCGAAGGTGAGGCGCTTCAAAACAGGGACGTCGAACTCGTACCCGTTGTGCGCGACGAGCAGCGTTTCGCCGACGAACTCCCGGAACGCCGGCCAGACAGCGGCGAGGGTCGGTTGTCCGGCGAGGTCGGCGTCGGTGTAGCCGTGGGTCTCCGTCGCTTTGGGAAGGATGGGGCGGGAGCAGGAAATCAAAGTGTGGAACTCGCCGACGATGGCGCCTCCGCGCACGCGTACCGCGGCCAGCTCGATCACTTCGCATGTCCGCCAATCGAGTTCGGTGGTCTCGGTATCGAAGGCGACGTATTCCCGGAACGCGGGCTCGCTGTGCCGGCTCTCGTGGATCTGCAGCGCGGCGAACAGCTCGGCGACTTGAGTCTGGGCGGCGGTCGGAAAGGCGGCGGATTCCGTGTCATCCGTTCCGTAGACCGGAAAATCGAAATCGAGGGTCGGCTCGCTTTCTTGCGGCGGCTCGGTCGAATCGGATTCGAGTACGGTCAAGCGCGGCAAGGCATCCTGCAGCATGCGGCGTAATACGAGACCGAGCGAGTGCTCGCAGCGGATGAACGCACGCCGGCCGTTCGCGGCGGCTTCCGCCAACCGCGCGTGCAACCGGACGGCATTCGCGTTCCCAGCAGGGTCATCGAGGCGGGTGAGGATGTCGTCGAACGGCGACGTTCGCGGCCCGATGCCCAACGCCAAAATCGAGTCGAGGAGTTGCCCCAGATCGAGGGGCGTTTTGCCCAGAGCGCGGATGTTGTCCGCCCGATAGAGGAACCTCCGTACTTCGGTCCGATCGCTCTTGGAGGAATCGACCGCATACCGACGGAACGTGGTTTCCAAATCCGCCGCGCGACCCGCCGACACGAGCTGGACCACCCTTTCCGTCAGAACCAACGTCGCGAGCCCTTCGAGGGCGAGTTCCGACCGGGGCGCGATTATCAACCGCAGCGACGCCGCCACTTGGGCGACGACGGCGTTGTCGGACATCGACCGCCCCCGGCTGAGACGGCAGGGAATTCCCGCGGAGATCAGGGCCGTCTCCATCTGTTGGCCGCGCGCATGGGTTCGGAATAGCACCGCGTAGTCGCCGAACGAGCGGTCGTGAGCGCGGCGATCCTCCAGGAGGTGCTCGACGATCCAGCGGTACTCGGATGCCGAATCGGCGTGTCCGACGGCCTCCACGGCGAACGGCGATTCCCGAGACGCTTGGATCTCCCGGCACGTGAAGAGCGTCTCCGGGGGCAGGATGCGGCGGGCGGTCTCAAAGATCGCCCTCGTGCTCCGGCAGTTTCGATCCAGCATAATGGGGGCCGCTATGGCGAAGTCGTTCAGATACGTCCGGAGGATACGCGGGTCGGCCCCGCGCCACGAGAAAATCGACTGCTCGTCGTCGCCCACGAAGAAAAGACTTCGGTGCCCGGCCGCGAGGCCGGAGATGATTTCGTATTGCGTCGAGTTGAGGTCCTGGCATTCGTCCACGAGGACGTGGTTCCAGCGGGAGCGGATGCCTTCGGCGATCGGGCCTGTCCCATCGAGCAATTTCCTCGTGAGGATGAGGATCTCGTCGAAGTCGATCAGCCGGCCCGCCCTCAATTCCTCCGCATAGCGCCGGTAGAGCCTTTCGTCGCCGTCGGTCAATGTGACGAGGCCGAATCTGCGCTTGCTGAAGGATGCGAGCAGGCCGCTCCACCGCTTCGACATCGCCCCCAGCCGCTTGAGGATGAGGTTGCGGGCGTCATCGTCCGCGACCCCGAAGCCGGCCACCAATCCGACGTGCCGCGCATGCGGTCTCAAGATTTTCATGCAGAGGGAATGAATTGTCCCGAGGGTGAGTTCCTCCACCAGAGTGCCGTACCGCGCCCTCAGGCGCGTCACGATCTCCTGTGCGGCCTTGTTCGTGAACGTGATGGCGCAGATCCGTCCGGGGTCGACTCCGTGCCGGGCAATCAGGTGGCCGATTCGACCTGTGAGACAGCGGGTTTTGCCAGCGCCGGGACCGGCCAGTACGAGGATCGGGCCGATCGGAGCTTCGACGGCCTCCAGCTGTCGGGGAAAGAATTCCGGATCGGAGCCCGACATTTCGGGATTCTCTATAGGAAGTGGAGCCATAGGTCTTTCGATGGGGAAGGGATCGACGTCAAGGATGCGTTGCCAGCGTCCGAGATCGTGCGGTAAAGATGCGCCGACTTCGCGCGACGATGTTGCGAGCCTCGGCTTCGGAATGAATTTGGGCCCAGTTCAAGCCTTTCCAGTGTCGGGTCATTTCGGCGATTCGGTTCGAATTCACCCAGCCTACAAACCTCAATCGACCGTAGAGTTCGGCTCGGGTGAAATACGGGCCGTCGAAATGCCCTCCGGCACCGAGGCGGGCCGCATCCTTTAGCCGGCGAACCGTCTCGGCGTGATACGAAGGGCAGATATCGGCCCGCCCTTTGTTCAGCCTCAGCCCGAGGATGACCCCATTTCCGGTGATGCTGCCGAACCGATCTTTGCCTTTTTGTTTCGGGAAACCGGTACTCGCCAAGATCTCGGTGATCGTCTTGGGAATGCCGCTCTTCTCCAAGTCGAACGGTGCGGAAATGATGAGGTCGTCGACGAAGCGCGTGTAGGTCAATCCCTCCTTTTCGCACAGCGCCGTGATCCGTAGATCCGCGGGCCGGAACATCCGATCGGCGATGATGGGGCTCGTGATAAAACCCTGCGCGAGCCGGTGGCCCTTGGTGGTGAGCCGCGTGATCGCGTTCGCCACCTCGTCCGAGCACCCGAGTACTCGGAAGAGGCGTCTCACGCGCTCGAAATGAATGCTCGGGTAGAAGTTTCGGATGTCGCCCGAGTAGACGAACTTCTGGCGGAGATGTTGCCGGGCGCACCCGACCTGGTTCCGCCCGGGTACCCCGCCGTAGCTATTCGCGCTGCGGTCGAACCGGGGCAGCAGGACGTTTCGCAACAGTCTGCTTTGCAAAGCGCGCAGCGGACCTTGAGGGGCGTGCACGATTCGAGGTTGCTTAAACGGTCGATCGAGGTCGGTGATGGTGAGTTCTCGGCTCAGCGATCCGACCCGTTTCAGAGTCGAGGCGAGCAACTCATCATCTGTACCCAGCAGCTTGGCGAGGTCGCGGAGCGTTTCGATATCGAGCACGATCCTCATCCCCCTCGGGGCGGTTCGGGGATCATCTCATTCAAGTCGTTTTCCCAAGCGAACGCCAAGGCTTTCGCGGCCTTGCGGACGGTTGGTGGCAACCGCTCCACATCGCCGTGGCGGAGCCACGCCATGACCATAAGGTCGATACCGTATACCTCTTTCATCTTCTGGATCAACTGGAGCGATGCGACGGCGTTGTTATTTTCGAGGTTGCAGAGGTGGGCGTGGGAGATCGAGAGCATGGAAGCCGCTTCGCGGAGCGTCAGCCCCTTCTTCTCCCGCACGGCCCGTGCGGTATGTCCGAGTTGGATCATGGGGTTCTTTCCATAACGAGTTTGCTGAAGCGCGGTGACTCCGGTCGGGCAGTTTTAAAAATGGAATAGGAGGAGCTACGAATTCTTGAGACCCGATATCAGGGCCATCGCATACGCCGTCAACGTCTCCGCGAGCGAGATATCGGCCGGCTTCTCCGCGATGGCATGTTTGACATCTCCGTGCAGAGTCCGAAGCTCCTCCCACGTCGTCTCCCCGGAGTCCTCACCGACGAAGAGCTGTTGCCAGAACCACTGAATGTGGTCCAGGCGCGAGGCGTCCTCAGCTCTTCCTCCGGGTGACGGACCTACGAAAGTGGTAACCATCGTTACCCTCCTACTGTGTGGAGACTCTGCCGTGCCCCGGTGCGGGACAAGGCCGTTTCCACAAGCGGCGGTTTTTAGCCTTCGGTCCCTTCGTCGCTCCCGGGGTCTCACCGATCGTGAGCCGCTGGATAGAACGCCGAAACCTGGAGCCGCCAACGCTGCTCGACAGTCAGAAGTCCTCTTGCGAGGAAGCCACAGTCGCCTGTGGGCGTAGGAGGTATGGGTCCGTCACTTCGAACATGGTAACCCACAGCTACCAAGTTGCAAGTGCGAAATGACATGAAAAGCTTTGGTTCCATTTCTGCTATCAATCTGAGCTTGGGCGATTCACGTTCTGCTGCTCAACATGTCGCCGCTGTCGGCGCTGCGGTCGTGTGAGGGAGGGTTTGCGACGGACGCAAGTTGAGCAAAGGCACGTCAAACCCTTCTCATGGCCCACCGACTGAGTGAGAACGAAAATCATTGAGCGGTCTTCAGATCCTTCCAATGCGCATTTCGGCAGGACAAATGCGCTCCCTTTCGGGTACGCTGCTCACCCGCATATCCGAAGTGAATACCCTGCGAAGGTCCGTGGCGACCCCCTTGGGTTTAAATACCCGGACATGGTGTCCGGTTATCGTTGCCCGCATTTGCACTTTTGCAGTCAGCGATGTCGGCGGGCAATCGAGTCGAGATTCGTTTGACGGTCGGGATGGGTAGCCTGACGGGCCAGCGGTTGTCATTCCATGCTGGGGCCGACTTCATGTTCTTCCACTGCCAAGCCCTCGCCGTTGCTGGGCGGGCCGAAAGAGGTGGCCCTCAGCGATGCCGGTCGGTTGCCGGCCGCGACCGTCGAGCGGCAACCAGAACAGCCCCAAACGCGCGCTGTCCCTGGCCGGGTCACGATCGCCCGTCGCGGCGCTATTTGGACGGCGGTTGCCAGTGCCCGTGCATCGCGCACGATCCCACCGGGACATCGGTGATCGCCCGGGGTTTGCCGCCGTCGGCGCCGGCGACGTACAACTGCATCGTTCCGCTCCCGTCCGAGCCGAAGAGAATCCACTTCCCGTCGGGCGAGACTGAGGGGTGGTAGTGACGCACGCCCGGTTTGGATTCGGTCAGCCGCTCGGTTTTCCCCTCCCGGTCCGCGCGCATCAATTCGATACTGCCGTCGATTTTCGCGGTGTAGTAGATGCCGCGACCGTCCGCTGACCAGACCGGGATGTCGCTGCTCTCGCTGTGGAAGTCGGGGTGTTTCAGGCGTTCGACGACGCCGCGGTACCCGCCCCGGTCGGCGATCTTCTTCAACCCGGTCCCGTCTTTCTTCGCGATGTGCGGGTGGCAGTCGTAGTGCTCCCCCGACACGAACAGCAGCCACTCCCCGTCGGGGGACCAACTCGGGGCGAAGTTGAAGGGCCGGCGGGTCTCGATCTTCGCTTTGTTTTTGCCGTCGGCGTCCGAGACGTAGATTTGGTAGTTCTCGTGGTAAGCGATCCGGCGGCCGTCGGGCGAGGCGCTGTAACCGTACGCGAACCCCGCCCCCGATCCCGAGACATCCCGTTTGTTCTTGCCGTCGGGGTCCATGGTGTACGGCTTGGAGACGCCCTTGATCAAAGGCGTGAATCCGAACCCTTTTCCGGCGGGCAGGAAGAAGAGCCCTGAGTTGTAATCGCCGACTCGTTCGACCGCGGTCGGGTTCGCGATTTTTCCGGTGGTCATATCCAGGAGGCAGCAGTCCGAGAGCCACCCTTGGGTCATGCGGAAAGTTTTGTGCTCGCGCTCCCACGCGGCGTTTTCGGGGCTTTCCCAGTGGGAACCGATGATCGCGGTCCGACCGTCGGGCGACCAGCCGGCGAACTGGGTCCACGTGTTCGGTTTCTTCGTCAACGCCGCGGCGAGGATTCGGCGATCGGTCCCGTCGGCGCGGACGGCGCAGGCCCGGTGGGTGACCGCGTTGGCGAACTGGCCGTCGGGCGAATCGTTCCGCCCCTCGGTGTACCCGATCAGAGGCGATGGTTTCGCGTCCTCGGCGATTCCGATCGTGGGGAGCGATGCGAGGAGGGTCGCGACGAGAATCGACCTCATTGAAACTCCTGGGGATCGCGCCGCCTACGCCTTCAGTCTACTCCGACCGCTCGGAGCGGACCCGCGGGTCGCGTCTCCGGCTCGATATCGACGCATTCGCGTCCAACCGCTTCCTCCAGTCCGCTGGGAATATTCCCCGCGGGTTCGGTCTTCGATTCCCGGGCTGGAGGGGCCGAGGCCCGCTCACCGCGCCGCCGCTTTGCGGCGTGCGACGGCATCCGACGCGTCTTTCTTGATCCGCGGATCGGACGCTCCGCGTGCCAACTGTTCCAGGAACTTTCTCGACTCGGAGGTGTCGATCCACTCCAAGACCTCGACCGCCCGTTCCGCTTGGAGGCCGCCGGTCCTGCGCAATCGCTTCAACACCGTTTCCACCCGTTCGCGCACTTCGGGCGACTCGCTCTTCTCGGCGGCGACGGCCAATTTTGTTTCCGCCGCGCCGATGAGCAGGAGCTTCTTGGTGGCCGCCTCGCGGGTGGCGAAATCGCGATCCCCGAGTCGGACGATGAGCGCGTCGATGACCTCCGGTTCGACGACCGGACCGGGCAGTTTTTCCCAGAGTAGTTTCAACGACCCGGCGGGTCGGGCGGCCATCGTCCGCATCGCGAGGTCGGCCGCCGCGGCCTCTTCGGAGGCCAACGACTCCCACCACGCGGCGACCGCTATCGCATCGGGCGCGTCGACCGGCTTGCGGGAATGTCGACCGAAGAGATCCCAGACCAACGCCGATCCGTCCGGCCCGGCGGAAAGCAGTTTCGATCCGTCCGGCGAGAAGGCCAGCCGCTTCACCGGGTAGCTGTCGCCCGGCATGCGTCGCCGAACGGTTTGGCTCCGCAGTTCGATCAGGAAAACGTCGGCCGTGCTCTCGATCCCGGACCAAGCGACGGTCTTTCCGTCCGGCGAGACGGCCAGTAGATCCCGGACGTCGTACCGGGCGGCGCGATTTTGGAAATAAACGTCTTTCTGTCCCGCGCGCCCCAGCAATTTCTGCGTGGGGCCATCGATCACCCCGACCCCCGCCTCTTGATCCGAAAACGCGATCCGAGCACCGTCGGAGCCGATTGCGATCGATCCCATCAAATAATGCGGCGGGCGATCCGGCCACGACGGCCCGCGTTTGCCGGCGCCGCCGTGCTCCGAGAGCAATTTGCCGTCCGCGGACCAGACCGCGAGTTTTCGCCCGGCGCACGCGGTCGCGATCACCGAGCCGTCGGCGGACGCGGCCATCTGTTCGATGCGGTACTCCCCAGTGGGGAACTCCCGGATTTGTTCGCCGGTCGCGGGGTTCAAGAACCGGATGATCCCGGCCTCGTCCGCATCGCGTCCGGCGACGATCAGCCGGTTGCCATCGCCCGTGAGGGTGAACCCGATGGCGGATTTTTTGAATGCGACGAACGTCGTTTGCACCCGGCCCGTGCCGGGATCGACGACGCGGATCGTGCCACCCTGGGGGTCGGATGCGTACAGCCGGCGACCATCCGGCGATTGCGCGAGTTGCCCCGGCGCGGCCAGCGACACGTCCGCCAATTCGCGGCCGCTCACGGCGTCCCAAGTCCGAAGGGTGTCGTCCCGCCCCGCGGTGAAAAGCTTGGAACCGTCGGGCGTGAACAGGGCGTCGTGGATCAGGGCCGAGTGGCCCGGGAGATCGGTCAGTCGCTTGCCGGTGAACGCATCCCAGAAGAGCACCGAACTTACACCCGGTTCCGGCGAAGCGGTGAACGTGGCGACCACTTTGCCATCGGGCGAGATTTGCATCTGGCTCGTCGAATGCCCGACGGAGCGAACCGGGATGATCGTCCGATCTTTTCCCGTGAGCGCGTCGATCGTCAAGACCTCGCCTTCTTTGCCGCACGTCACCAAGGTTTTGCCATCCTCGGAGAGATCGACAAAATTGGGTGGGGCGGGAACCCCACGGTTCCAGAGTTGTTTGCCGGTGTCGATGTTCCAGCACCGCAGGGCCGGAGGCTCCGTCTGGACGACGATCAATTCCCGGCGACCGGGCCGGGCCGATCCTCGCCGCGTTCGCCGACTGGCTCGACGGGCAACATCGAACAGCGACGCCGAAGAGCCTGTTCGGGCAAGCCGTCGCGTATGCCCGCAATCAGTGGTCTTCGCTCGTCCGTTACCTAGACAACGCGCGGTTTGCCATCGACAACGGGGCGGCCGAACGCGCCATTCGCCCCCTCGCGATTGGACGATCGAATTGGTTGCACGTGGGCGGCGATGGCGGGTTGAAGACCGCCTCGGTGTTGCTGAGCGTCTGCGCCAGCGCGACGCGACAGCGGCTGAACCCGTGGTCGTACCTCCGCGTCGTGCTCGATCAACTCTCCGGCCGATCCGCCGACGCCGAGGTGGGCGACCTGCTTCCCGACGCTTGGGCTCGGGACCATTCCCGACTGAACTAAACGATTTGCCGGCCACGACGTCACTCGGGTTCAATCGCAAGATGACACCCCGCCGCCAGCGGATGCGACCGGTTCCGGACCACTCCCTTCGCCGGTCGGTTCCCTAGTTGCTGCACACGTTCGCCCACCAGTTCCTCGCGGACTCTGGGGAACGGCCACGAATCGCTGAACACGACGGCACAGTACACGAAGCGATCCGCCGAGGCGTTGGCCTCGACCGCCGAGAAGCTGGCCTACTGACCGCGAGGCTGCCGAGAGGAGCGTCACTTCACCACTTCAATCTGGCTCATGTCGTCGAGCACGATCTCGACTTCGGGAATTGACCCTTTGCCGCGATAGTCGTGCCGGGCAAGCAGCCCTATGACGCGAACGATCTTGCCTTTGAAGTGCTTCTCCAGGTCGTCGATGTCCGCCTTGTTAAATTGCTTGAATGCGTCGAAGCCGACCGATGCCCAGGCAACTGCCATTTGGCAAGATCGACATTCGTCGAAGAGACGAGTGAGTTCGCTGTTGATTGTGGCATTGGCAAGTAGCTTCATGATTGCTCCGCTTCGGACTTACAGCACCCGGTACTTTCAAGACGAATCTTACCAGAAACTTGGGTGTTACAGCCCACTCCCTGCGACTTTTTCCGTCCTTCCGCATCACCGGTCTGAAGGAGGCCACAGACTCATCCGAACAGCTTCTGCCGCACGAACAGCAACGCCTTATCGAGAGCATCTCTTTGTTCAGGCGTGAACTTGACGTAATACTTCCCGTGGTTGTCCGGGGCTTTCTGGCACCTGTAGAGCCTCGCCACCTGCTCCCCGCCCAGCATCTCAATTTCGTTCTCGATCATCTGTGTGACGGTCTTCCGAAGCCCCTTGTGTTCGAGTAAGCCGTGTACCTTGCGGAGCTTCTCGAAGGCTTCGTACAGAGCCGTCTTGGGCCGCGCGTAGGCGAGCGATTCCGCTGTTTCAGGCCAGACCAGCCATGAACCGATGAAGTCCGATTTGCCCTCGTTCTTTGATCGGCCTTTGCTCATGTGCGTGCCGTCGTAGTGCTTGGTGTCAAGCTCCCCCACGTCATCGATGTACCACCCGAAATTCAGGCCACAGAGCAGCATCAGCCGTGCGTCCCCTGTCGAGTTCTGGAGAGCAGTTTGTACCTGCTTTAGCGTCCATGTCGCCTTTCCGCCGTCCGGTCGCTTGATTCGTGTTCGCGGATTGCGGATGTAGGGGAACGAAAGCCCATCGTACTCAATTTCGAGGTGTTTCAAGACGCCGTGAATCAGTTGCTGGATGTTCGCTTGTGTCGTCTTGCTCCACCGCTTTTCACCTTCGTTCCACACAAGCTTCTTGCTGCTGCCGTCCAAGCCCGCGACGAAATCTTGGTAGTGCTGTCGCGTAATGTCTCGAACGCGGATGTGGCCAGTCGCTTGGTAGAACAGTTTGAGGTACTGGCGCACCATGTGGTGGTGTTTGCCCTCTCGCCCCATCGCTTGCAGCTTTTCGCACCGATCTTTTCGCGTTCGACGTAGGCGTCGATTTCGGCCTTGAGGGATTCGGCCTCTGGGATTTCGGGCTTGAGCGTTTGCTGCAATTGCTCCAGCAAGTGATCGCGGAACTCGACGGGGTTGTTATTGTCGTTGATGCCCTCGGTGAGGATGAGGATGTCCCGCTGCGCGTCGGTCAGGGGCTTCTTGCGGCGAATCTCCCCACCTGGCCCCCGCTCGAACTTGCTCCAACGCGGGTCGGGGTCGCAGTCCTTGAAGCGTCCCTTCGCTGTTTCGGGTTCCGCGTCGGCTCCCTGCACTGTCTTCAGCTTGCGGAGTTCGGTGAGGTACTTCATCCAGTATGGGCGGGACTCTCGTTCGCTGGCCGGGAAATTCGCGCCGAACATCTTCCGCAACTGCGGGACGGTTGCGGTTGTCTTCAGTCCTTTCGTCCTGAGCTTCCACTTTTTGAGGTCGTGGTCGAAGGTGCCATTGCCGTGAATTGCCATCTCTTCCATTGCCTTGCCCCGTGACCCGTGAGAAAATTCCTGAGAGGTACACGCTGCTCAGGCGTCCGTCTCGGAAAATCGTCCTGCTTTCTGTCCTGCGGCGGAATGTCCTGTCGGAATGCCGGAAGGAAAGCGTTGCAAGGCAAGCAGTTGCGAATCGTCCGCCGGGTCGGGTTGGGGCATCTGGTTAGACGCTGGAGCAGACGGCGGGGGCATGTAAGCTTTCCAATGGTCATTGTTCACTCGGCCCCCCGCTGCTGAGCTATTTCGTTCGGCGGCGGAAGTTAATTATGAATGCGATCATTGCACTGTTTGCGGTAGCCGTCGTGTCGGCCGTGGTGCCGTCGCAGGGACTCCCGACCGATCCGCCTACTCGGTTAAGGTCCGATGCGGTCCTGGGCACGTCTAGTACGAGCTGGTTGACGCGGACGGCAAGGCGATCCGCGGCGGCGACACCCTGCCCCGGAGCGGCCCCCACGCCGAACTGGGCACCGTCTCTCTGCCGCACGACAGCTCGATCCGGGTGGGCATGCACTGCACCAACTGAGTTCGCCGAGCGGCTTCTTGAACAATAACCCGCAGCAA
>JAYTBD010000926.1:0-2591 GCA_043737155.1 Fimbriiglobus sp.
GAGGAGTGGAAGTTGTGTGGTAACTCCTTCCCATACCAAACCTTCAGCCACCGCGCCATTCCACTCCGACCAAATGTGGTGAAATATCCGGGCTAACAAATCAGCCGCAACGCTCCACGAGTCCTTCGGACGTTCGGAGTAATACGATGGGATCCGCCGTCACATTTGCACAACTGCCCACCGAGGAGCCGGCGTTCCTGGCGTACCTCGCCAAGACCGGCGAAGTGTGGGCACGCGCACTCCGCTATGACCCGGAGTCGCGATGCGAACCGGGGCCCGTGTGCGGCTTTCTCGAACAGTACGCGTCGCAGCTCCGGGAGCATGCCAGTACCGTGGTCTTCATCGGTCTGAAGCCGGACGTTCTGAATCCGACCTTTACCTCGGGCAACACAGACGGCGAGGAGTGCCGTTTCGTCTCCTTGCCCGACTCGTGTCTTCTCCGCTACGCACGGGGCGAGTTTTCCCCCGGTGGCCGGATGTTGAGCTATTCCCATTTGGGTTTCGATTCTTCGTTCGTCAACAGCCGAGGGAAATGGCAGCGAAAACCCGATTCCTTTATCGGGTGGGCAAACAATGCACTGGCTTGGGTGCGGCGGAATACACCGGAGCAGAAGCGGCTCCACGGCAAAAATTATTCCATCCGTGCGACTGCCGGCGTGGCCGCGCGGAAGGGTTTGAAGGTGCTGTAGGATTTCCGAATCGACAG
This sequence comes from Fimbriiglobus sp., assembly GCA_043737155.1. GTDB lineage: Bacteria > Planctomycetota > Planctomycetia > Gemmatales > Gemmataceae > JALHQU01. The sequence continues at coordinate 707 of JAYTBD010000926.1, forward strand.
CGAGCGAATTCACGTTGCAGCCGAATGAGACTTACGTCCGAACCGACCGTCGCAAGTCCTTGTGGCGCATCCCCTGTTCAGCGGATGGAAATCGAGTTCAGCGTTTTGGAATCGAGTTCACGCGAGGGTATGTGTGTTCTCGCTGAACTCGATTCGCGGCTGCGACAACTGCTTGTGGCACTTCGCCATTCTCTCGTCCGGCTTCTCGTCGGTCCGCGGGTGGGACCCGAAGATCGAAATGCTGGGATTTTCTGTCGTGGGACAGTTTCCCGAAATGGTTTCGCGAGGCTTCGCCCGGGGCATTTTGTGACGTAAGTCATTGCCGCTCATGGGTTCTACCCGAATTCGGAATGATTTCGCGGGGGGGATGGGGGGTTTCGCGCCGAAATCATTTTAGCACGGGGATCCCGACGCTCGGCGCCCCGGCGCACGACACCTGCAGTCCTTTGCACGGGAGGCACAAGCCTTTTTCCTTGTGCTTTTTGCAGAAGTCGCCGAACGCCGATTGCGACGGAATATAAATGCGGTCGCCCGGTTGCAATTGGTAGTTCGTCGAGGTATCGCCGAGTTGCACGATTTGGTTGTAGCAAATCGGCAGGACCACCCGGCAGCCATCGGCGGGCGTCGGCCGCGAGAGAATGATCGTCTTCAGATCGGCTTGGCGAGTCAATCCGCCGGCCGTGAGGATGCCGTCGAGCACCGTCTCGCGGCCGGCCAGCGGATAGGCGCGCGGGGCATTCACTTCCCCGAGGACGTAGAAGACTTTGCTCTCGCGGCCGAGCAATCGCACGGTGATCGGGGTTTTCTCTTTCGATTGCGAATCGATCAACTTCTTGAGTTCCGCTTCGATCTGCGCCACAGTTTTCCACGCGACTACGGGCCGCCCGAACTTGCCGAGATCGATGGTCCCGTCTTGGAGAACGGGCTGGTTTCCGGGCAAGCGGATCGGCGAATCCAAGTCGGTCGGTTCGACTGACAGCGTGTCGCCCGGTTCGACGACGAACGCGGCTAGCGACGCTTTTTCCAGTTCTCTCGGCAGCGGTGCCGGGTTGGTCGCCGCATTGCGGAACTCTTCCGCCGGTTCGATGAGCTTGTGTACCGGCGGTGTGAATCCAAGGGTCGAGGCGATCGTGTTACAGCCGAGGCCCGATCCCAAAAGGGTCGCAGCGCCGGCGATCATGAGAACGCGAGAGAAAACGAACATGGAACTCCCCCCCGAACGACAGAACCCTTGCGGGTAGATTCGGTCGGATGGGGGGTATGGCATGAATGGATTGGGGGAATGGTAGCGTGCGAATCGCTACTTCGCCGGTGCCGAAAGCGGTATGTACTGTCCGACGAAGAAGCGCACGGCGTTTTCGGTCAGCAGATTGGCCGTATTCACACGCACACTCGGCCGGTCGGTCGTCCCTTCGACGCGCAGCCGGACGATGCGGTTCGAGAGCGCTTCGGTGACCCGGACAATCAGGCCAACGGGGATCGGTCCGATGGCGGGGATGTCGCGGAGGAAGAGCCGGAGCAATGAGGCGCTCGGCCCGATGTTGCCGGTGTTATAGACCACATCCAGATCGAGGCGACCCGACAGTGAAACAAATCCCTCGGCGTGGAGCTTGGCGCTGGAGCTGGCGAGAGCCAAACGCTCGACGCGAAATTGTCCCGACCCCAGGCGGGCGACCAAATCGCCGGAGTCGAAGCGGGTCAGCGATTGCACGGGCGACAACAACGGCGAGATGGTCCCGAGGATCGGGATTTCGCGGACGGTGGTTTGGCCCAACTTCGCGGTCAAAGTCCCTTTCAAATCGGAGGAGGTGCGGACGTCGTCGCCGGAGAAGTCGAAGCGGCCTGTGGTTTTGCCGATGCCGTACGAACTGGAACCAAATCCTTT
>JAYTBD010000927.1:0-6431 GCA_043737155.1 Fimbriiglobus sp.
CAGAAGGCCGTCCAGACGCAACTGGCGGCCGGCAACATGGACGATGCCGCAGCGCTGGAATTGCTCCGCAAGCTCCAAACGCCCGCCAAAGCTTCGCCCCCCGGCAGCAACTGACCCCGGCCCAACCGCCGCGGTCCCGTGACTCGACCTGACCCCGCCGAACTGGGAGGCGTCGCAATGACTTGGAAAGCCGACGAAACGCTGAAGGTCCTGATCGAAAAGGGCAAGCAATCCGGTTCGCTCACCTACGACAAGGTGAACGCCGCACTCCCCGAGTCGGCGGAGGCGGACCGGTTGCCCGACTTGCTGGAACTGCTCGAATCCCACGGCATCACGCTCATCGAAGCCGAGGATGCCGAGGAAGAAACGACCCCGGTCGCCAAGGTCGAAGATCGCCCGGTCGCCGAAACCGCCGCGGCTTTCGACGACAACGACGGCGACGGTCGCCACATCGACGATCCCGTCCGCATGTACCTCACGCAGATGGGCGAAATCCCGCTCCTCGACCGCAAGCAGGAAGTCTCGCTGGCGCAGCGGATCGAAGTGACCCGCCGGCGCTTCCGCCGCAAGGTGCTCGAGTGCGATTACGCCATGCGGAACGTCTTCGAGACGCTCAAGCGCGTGCACTTGGGGGAACTCCCCTTCGACCGGACGGTGAAGGTCTCGCAGACCGAGAATTTGGAAAAGGACAAGATCCTCCAGCGGATGCCGCACAACCTGCGGACTCTTGAACCGCTGATGGAATCGAACGTCGACGACTTCCACCGCCTCATCGAAGCCGAGCTGACCGAAGCCGAACGCGACGACCTCCGCAAGCGCCTGAAGCTGCGCCGCCGCAAGACTGTGACGCTGGTCGAAGAGCTGTCGATCCGGACGCAAAAAGTCCAACCGCTGATGAAGAAGCTCGAGCAAATCAGCGCGCGCATGGACGATTTAGAAGATCAGATCGCGGCGCTCAAGGGGATTAAAGCTTCCCGTGAGGAACGGAGCAACCTGCGGAAGGAACTCCAAGACCTCATGCTCATCACGCTCGAAGAACCGGCCGGGCTGCGCCGCCGCGTGGCGATCATGAAGCAGCGCTTCGGCGAGTACGAGCAGGCCAAGCGGGACCTCTCCGGCGGCAACTTGCGCCTCGTCGTCAGCATCGCCAAGAAGTACCGCAACCGCGGCTTGAGCTTCCTCGACCTGATCCAAGAAGGCAACACCGGCCTGATGCGGGCCGTCGATAAATACGAATACCGCCGCGGCTTCAAGTTCAGCACCTACGCCACGTGGTGGATCCGCCAAGCGATCACGCGGGCCATCGCCGACCAAGCCCGGACGATCCGAATTCCGGTGCACATGATCGAGACGATGAGCAAGTTGCGCAACGTCTCGAAGAAGCTGCTCCAAGAGATCGGCCGCGAACCCACCATCGAAGAGACGGCCAAGGCCGCGGGCATCAGCTACGAGGAGACAAAGCGCGTCCTCAAGATCAGCCGGCACCCGATCAGTTTGGACCGGCCCGTCGGCGAGGGCGAGGACAGCTACTTCGGCGACTTCATCGAAGATAGCACCGTGGAATCGCCGGTCTCGGCAGCCACCAACGAGATGCTCAAGGATAAAATCGAGAACGTGTTGAAGACGCTGACCTACCGCGAACGGGAGATCATCAAGCTCCGCTACGGTCTGGGCGACGGCTACACTTACACCCTCGAAGAAGTCGGCCGCATTTTCAAAGTGACCCGCGAGCGCGTCCGTCAGATCGAAGCCAAGGCCGTCCGCAAGTTGCAGCACCCCGTCCGCAGCCGTCAACTCGAAGGCTTCTTGGATGTCTGGGGCGCGGCCATCGCCAACCGCAAGCAGCACGCCCAACCGATCGCGTGAAAGCGAGACCGCCGTCTATCGTCTGATGTCTGCAATCTATTTCGAATGAAATGGATGTGAGATATCAGACGATAGACGGCAGTGAGGCCGATCACGCCTCCGGTGGCCACCCCTCCGGAAAGCCCCCGTACACGATCTCATATGCCCGCACCGTCGCCGGCGGCGGTTGATCCTTGGCGGCTTCGACTGCTTGCTGGTGCCCTTCGTCCAGCGATTCCCGCAGCTTGGCGATCTCTTCGTCTTTCTTGGTCTCCTCCGCATCTTCCTCGAACGCCGCGGATGGATCGTACCCCGCCCACTCCGGTTCGTCGCCCTTCTGCTGTTCGTCCATTTGCTTTTTCAGCGGCCGCATGTCCACGGCGTACAGGCGCGGGAAGTGGTACTTCCAATCCATCCCGCGGGCGTACATCCGCCGGAAGATCATCGTGTACACAGGTAGCAAATCGGCCCGGCCGGACGCCATCGAAGTGCCCATGTAGAAATCGAGGTAGGTGTAGCCGCCGTCGCCGACCATCTCTTTGATCATCTCGGCCATGAACGCGGCGGTCTTCTCGTCCTGCGGGGCATCCCCGCGCATCATCTTCATCAGGAATTCGGGCGGCTCCGGACGCGTCGCCGGCTTGGGACCATCTTGCTTGTTCACCACTTCCGCCAAGAAGCCGCCGCCGGCCCGCATCGAACCGAGGTCGAGCATCCGGCCGTCGTCCGCGGTGACATCGTGGTTGTCGCAGAATACATCCCACAAACAGCGCCCGACCAATTCTTGGAGTTCCCGCTCCGGTTCGACCGGCGAATCGACGTGCTCGGCCGCGATCTCCTCGAACGTCGGCTCCGGCGGCGGCGGCGGCGCATCGGGACGGCGGCCGAGCATCCCGAGATTGCGCTGCATCCGCACCGTCTCTTCGTAGACCTGTGTCGCCGTGGGGTGGTACACCGCGGCCAACGGGGATGCGGCCCATCCCTCGGGGGCCAGCTCGCGCATCACGTCGGCACCGGCCCAACCATTCGGGAATATGGCGACGAACTCGGCGTGCAGTTCGGCATCGTCACAGCGCGCGACGCCATCGGGATGGGACATAGCCGGTCTCCGAGATGAGATTTCTCGGGTATTGTGGCCGGAGATTGTGGAAGTTCAACGGGAAGTTGAGGTCCACTTCCGAAGTCCCGCTTCGACTTCGGAAGTCCGATCGGCGGAAGTCGTTTGGCTACTTCGCATACCCGACTTGCGGGATCGACAGAACTTCCTGCTTCGGAGGCACCAAACGCGGCGGCGGCAGCGGATCGGTCTGGCGCGGGAATGGTAACGGCCGCTTGTCTTCCTCGGGGAGGCGCGGCTTCGGCGGGGTGCCGGGCGCGACGGGTTTCGCGCTCGTGCTGCCGCCGAACGGGATCATCGGTTCGATCTTTACGTCGTCGAAGAAAGCATTGCCCAAACCCGTGAGCGCGAAGCTGATGCCGATTTTGCCTGTCTCCGGCACTTGGCGATACATGTTGAAGTGCTGCCAGCGGAGACCGGGATTCGGGCGTACGCTCAGAGGTTCACCCCCGGTGGAGTCGTAGATCACCACGCCGTCGGCGGAGGAGCGCAGCTCGACGACCTTCGTCCAAAAGCTGATGCGGACCCACGAGCCGGGGGCGAACTCCGCGGACGGGCTATCCACCGCGAGGAACGAGCGCTCGAGCGCCTGCGGGATTCTGCCGTCGGGCAGCTTCTTCTTGTCGGGGTAAATCGCGAGTTGGAGGCAGTGCTTGCCGAGGTCCGGCCGCGGCTGCTGATTCAGCGCGTCGGTCATCGTCGGCACCGGCCGTCCGGGCTGGCCGAAGCGATCCTTGCCGTAGATCCGTTGGACGGGGGTCGCGTCTTCGACGAACTCCACGTCCGTGTTCATAATCGATGCCACGCCCAGGACGGGATCGAGGAACGTCCGGCGCGTCGTCCAGCCCGGCAGCGACGCGATGGCGGCACCGTCTTTGGACACTCGGTCGTTCAACTCGAATCCGGCGTGGGCCAATCCGTTTCCGCCGGGCCGGGTCGTTTGGATGTAGCGGGCGAGTTCCCAGTGCTTCGGCAGGGTGAAGAAGCTCACCGCATATGGGCTGGCCGTCGGCGTGTCGAGTTTCTCCGTGGCGTTCTTCCAATGCTCGCGCTGGAGTACCCGCAACGGCCGCAGTGCCCGTCGGGCTTCGCGGTAGGCCATATCCGGCTGCGCGTTGTCCGTGTACAGGCTGGCCCGTTCCACGGAGCACTTCGATTCCTTGAGCAAGTCGGCCGCTTCGTGCACGTCCGGCCCGCCCGCCGCGAGGATGTTCTTGTGCGTGATCAGCGTTTTGTTGAACTGCGCCACGGCTTGCTCGCGGGCCCAGTTGGCGGCGGTGCGGGCGAGCTTGTGCCGGGTGTTGTCCTGCCAGCGGACGACCTTCCCGGTCGGGCCGAGGTCGGAGGTGAAGACGATGGCCGCGGCGGTGTCGAACTCGCCGATGACGATCTCGGTGCCGCCGACAACGGGTTTCACGTCCTTGATTTCATCCACGCCCGCGGCCGTAATGTGCCACGGTGTCGCACCGTCCGGTACGTTCGGTACTTTGATGGTCAGACTCGCGAGTGTCCCTTGCTCGGGACAGTATTGGGTGTCTTTGCCGAGCCAAATCGGCAAAGCGATGACTTCCTTGGGCCCGCGGATGATCGCGACCTTCACACTCGGATGGCTCGTCGGGAGCCACTTCGCCGGTTCGTGCGCCGCGAGCAGGACCGGTTCGAGCAGTTCCATTTCGGCGTTGAGCATAGCGATTTCGAGCAGCCGATCCCGGCCGTGGTGGCTGTCGGCGAGAAACTGATCGCTCCAATAGCCGATGCCGCGGTACCCGGCCGCGAGGGCCAAGTAGCTGAGCACGCGGATCTGCTCCGGGTGCGGACCGATGGGGTCGGCGAACTTCTCGGTGTTGGCGTCGCCCGTTTGCAGTTTGATGAGCCACTCGGGGAGGTGCGTTTGAATCCACGTCCACATTAATTTGCCAGGCGAGGTCAGCGATTTGCGCTGGGCCAACCACTCGGCGTAACGCTCCATGCTCAGGCTGGTGAACAATGGCCAGCGGTGGGCGCCGATGGCGTCGACGTAGCTGGAGTAGGCGTTGTGCCCGTCCCACAAATCGACGGCGCGGGGCTTGCGCGGGTCGTACGTTTTCACCACATCGGCGACGCGGGCCACGCGGCTGAGTTGCTCCGTGGTCCGGCCGGAGCCGAGGTCCCACATCAGCACGGCGTCGCTGCTGAGGAATCGCTTCAAGTGTTTGCCGACCAGTTCCGCGTCTTTTTCGAGCAGCGCCGGATCGCCTTGGTTGGGCCGGGCGGGATCCCAATCGCTCGCGGGCAACGGCAGCGACGGCACGATGAAGAACTTGGCGCGGATCGCTTCTTCGTAAGTTTCATCCGTGACTTCGCCGGGGAACCAGATCGTGTTGAAGCGGGCCACGTCGAGCGCCCAGAGCGGGGTGTTCGTGTGCCGGACGGCGCGCATGAAGAACGGCTTCGGACCGTCGCCCTCCTGCTGATCGACGAGCAGATCGCCGTTGGAAAATTCCACGATGGGCGGCTTGCGCTTCGGGTTGCTCACAGTCTTGCCCGGTTTGCCGCTGTCCTTGGCTTCCGGCTGCTTCAACACGGGGCTGATTTCCAAATCGTCGATCCACGTCTCGGTGACGCCCGGCCCGGCATAAATATTCAAGACCAACGAATCGATGTATGCGCCCGTGATGTCCACGGGCCGGTTCAACTTGGCGACGAGCACCGGCTTGTGCTTGGCGAGCGAATCCTGCACGTCGCCCATGCTGAGCTGTTGCCACATGCGGGCCTTCGTGGAGATGTCGCCGACGATCAGCGTCGTCAGCGGGGCGTCCGGGTTCTTCGGGTCTTTCTCCTTCGGCAGCACGATGCGGGCTTTGAGTTGGATCCCCGTCCGGAAGCTCTTGACCCAGACGCGGGCCACGGTGTCGGGCCCGACGGGGCTGGGCGGCGTGGCGTAGTAGTAGTGGACAAACTCGGCGTCAGTGGCCCCGGGCGCCGGGTTCGCTTCGATCTTGATGTATTCCGAGGTCGTGGCGTTGCGGGCCGCGGTGTCGGTGATCTTTTGGGCTTTTTCGTCGAAGTGGATGTTGGCGTCGCCGCGGACCCAGAACGGATCCTTGCCGGCGAAGCCGTTGCGGTGGACGAGCTGCTGGGCCTGCGCCGGGCGCAGGGCGACGAGAATAGTCAGCAGCAGGGCCAACGTGGCCACCGCGGCGAAGCGGAGTCGCATAGCAATCGTCCCTCTGCATCCGTGCAGAACCAGCCGGGCGATAGCCGGACGGCGGCGGCGGGGGAAGGGCAATTCAAGAGGGGAGGTGCGCCTCCAGATTCTGGCAGTCTCCCGCGGAGGTCGAATTCGTCCAGCCGATTGTGTGACCCCCCCGTGGACGAATTGGACGAATTGGACGAATTGCATCCGCAGTCGGAGTGAGTTCCCATTCTCCGTCGGAGTTCAACCTTCAGGTTGTCTTCGCGTGCTGGCGAGTGACCAGTCGCCGGGGGG
>JAYTBD010000928.1:0-6428 GCA_043737155.1 Fimbriiglobus sp.
GCGGCCGCCCCACCAAACGCATACCTCAACGGTGGGTCGAACTCTTCGGGCGGCCAACATCAGTCCCTAGCACATCGGCCTAACTGCTGACGGTGCTTCCATTTGAGTCTGTTCGAGTACCGGTACACGTCCGGGCTCCTCCGTCGGCGACTCTTCGGGAGGGTTGAGCAATGCTGTCGGCCAAAAGTCTGTTTGAATTTGAAACACAATGGCTCCCCCACGTCACCGAACCGGGGTTGAACCGACTCATCGATCTGTTGGATTCCGGCAGTCCGTTGTTAATTCACGGATCCTTCACCAAAGCTTGCGCCATGGGTTGCCTCGCGACGCACATCGCTTGGCACCATCCCGCGACGCGCAACACGAACGAAGAAGCGGGTGTGCTTTGGCTGACCCGCATCGCGGGATTGAACCCGGCCACTTCATCGGTCATCCTCGAATGGGATCGCATCGGCGCGGCCGACTGGCAACTGCGGACGCGGCTGGCCGAAGCGTGTCGGCAAGAGCTGCTAACGCGGAATGAAGAGCCCGTCGAAGAGGCCGAGGCCTACTGCGAACTGCAAACCTGCTAGGGGCCGCACGATGCTGGAGCGCGTCCTCGAACCCGAGGTGATGGACAGCCCCGACGAAGCGACCGACTACGACAGCATGGACCACTCGGCCGTGAACCGCCGGTTCGCGGCCGATTTTCTTGCGCTCGCCCCCGCTGACACCGGGCTGACACTCGACGTCGGCACCGGCACGGCGCAGATCCCCGTCGAACTCTGCCGGCAATCGCCCGTCATCCGAATCGTCGCCGTCGATCTCGCCGAAGAGATGCTAAAGCTCGCGCGGGCGAACGTCGAGCGCGCCGATTTCGCGGACCGCATTCGCATTGAGAACGCGAACGGTCGGCGGATGGTCTACCCGGACGCCCACTTCTCCGCGGTCGTTTCGAACAGCATCATCCACCACATCCCCGAGCCGGGCGAGTGCTTCGCCGAGATGATCCGCGTTTGCTCCCCCGGCGGACAGCTGTTCGTCCGCGACCTCCATCGACCCGAAACCGAACCCGAACTCGACCACCTCGTGCGGACCTACGCCGGGGACGCCAATCCGCACCAGCGGCGACTCTTCGCCGCATCGTTGCGCGCGGCGCTGACCCTCGACGAAGTGCGAGCCCTCGTCGGCGATCGTGGCTTCGCGCCCGATTCGGTATCGCTGACAAGCGACCGTCACTGGACGTTCTCCGCGGTGAAGGGGCGGTCGTGATCGCGCTCGACTCACTGCGTCGCATCGGCGAGTTCGCCCATTTCACGCTGCTCGGATACGGCGCCGCGGTCGCCGCCCTGCCGCGACCGTCGCGCTGGCTGCGGCCGTTCTACGCCGTCTTCATCGGCGGCATCCCCATGGCGGTCGTGCTCGGCGTCGCGCTCGGCGCCGTCATCTGGTTGCAAACGCGGGCGGTGCTCGAACAGTTCCCCGGGGCCAACGACTTGCTGCCGACGGTGCTCACGGCCGCGGTGCTGCTGGAACTCGCGCCGGTGGGAGCCGGGTTGATCGTCGCCGCACGGACCGGGGCCAGTTTGGGCGCCGAGTTGTCGTCGATGAAACTCGGCGAACAAGTCGACGCGCTAGAGCTGCTCGGACAATCGCCGCGGCGGTTATTGGTCGGCCCGCGTATCTTGGCATGCGTGCTCGCGGTGCCGCTGCTGCACGTGCTCGTATCGCTGCTCGCCATCGGCAGCAGCTTCGCCAGCGAGTCCGTGGCGGGCAACGGCAATTGGCTCAAGTACAGCGGCGCGGTCGAAGCCGAGTTGGCGAACCGATTGTGGGAAGTGCTGCTCGCGGGGTTGAAGCCGGTGGTCTTCGGAGCGCTGATCGGGGCGATGGGCTGCTGGGTCGGCTTGCGGGCCGAGGGCGGTTCGGAAGGCGTCGGCCGCGCCGCGACCGACAGCGTGGTGAAGTGCTCGCTGCTGGTGCTCGCCGCCGATGTGCTGCTCGTCGGCCTGATCCGCAGCGCCTAGCGGACGGGGGCGCTGTGTGGTGGAGGGCTTCGACAGTCACTGCCCGGAAACTCGACGACTTGCTCACAAAGGTTGAGGGTGTGCCGACGATTTTTGGAGGTCATTCAAATCGTCCGCTTTCGTAGGTCACGCTTTGCGTGACGCAAGCAATGAATCCAGCTTGATTGATCGCCGGAAGCACGTCACGCAGAGCGTGACCTACTGGACCGACCGTTGCAAATTGTCACACAACCCATCAACCGTAGGGGCACCCCTTGTGGGTGCCCGCGAACGAGATGCCCGAGTCCAGTTGCCGAGATGGAGCAGGCCCCGGCATCCCTTTCCAGGGCACCCACAAGGGGTGCCCCTACATTTCCGCGCGTTTGCGAAAGTGACATTTATCGCAAGTCGGGATACTACAAGAACCTCCAAGTATCGTCGTTAAACCCGAGGTTGATTGAAACTCGACAGAAAGCGATTTCACTGCTAGTCTGCACCCATGCCGACCGTTTTGCGTTGCGGTCCGTACCGATTCTTTTTCTATGCGGGCGATGGCGCAGAACCGCCGCATGTCCACGTCGAACGCGATTCGGCCGAAGCCAAATTTTGGCTCGATCCCGTCCGATTGGAACGCAGCGGCGGATTCGCGGCGCGGGAACTGCGAACCATCCAACAGTTGGTGGAAGCCCATCGGCCAGCATTATTGGAGGCATGGCGTGACTTCTTCGGCCCTTGACACGCCGGCGGCACTCGTCGGCGTCGCAGTGACAGACGACCAACTCTCCGTCGAATTGGCGGATGGACGAACGCTGTCCGTCCCGTTGGGATGGTATCCCCGGTTGGCCGCCGCCACTCCGGACGAACGGTCGCACTGGCGGGCCATCGGCGCCGGACGCGGGATCCACTGGCCGGAACTCGACGAAGATATCAGCGTGGATAATCTTTTGGCCGGCAAACCCTCGGCGGAGAGCCAAGCTTCTCTGGGGCGTTGGATGGCGGCTCGAGCGGCACCCGCCACGGTCTGAACGGTTCTTTGCTCCACTCCTACTCCTCCCTCATCGGACCTCCCATGTCACTCCCCACTCGCATCCTCGGGCGCACGGGCGCATCCGTGTCCCACCTCTGCTTCGGCGGTTGGCACTTCGGTCAGCCGGAGATCGCCGACGACGCGGCCATCCGGCTCGTCCAGCGCGCGGCCGACGAGGGGTTCACCTTCTTCGACAACGCTTGGGATTACCACATGGGCCGCAGCGAGGAGCTGATGGGCCGGGCGCTCGAAGCCGGGGCCCGGCGGAAGAACGTCTTCTTGATGACGAAGAACTGCGCCCGCGATGCGGCCGGGACCAAGCAGCATTTGGAAGACTCGCTGAAACGGCTGCGGACCGATTACCTCGACCTCTGGCAGTTCCACGAGATCAACTACGACAACGACCCGGATTGGATCGTCGAACGCGGGGCGCTCGCGGCGGCGCTCGAAGCCCAGAAAGCGGGAAAGGTCCGGTTCATCGGCTTCACCGGGCACAAGTCGCACCATATTTTCGAGAAGATGCTGCCCGTGCACGAGTGGGACACGGTGCAATTGCCCACCAACGTCTGCGATACTTGGTACCGCAGCAACATCCGGGAAGTCTTGCCGAAGTTGGCCGCGCGGAACATCGGGGCCATCGGCATGAAGAGCTTGGGCGGCGGCAACCTCGCGGCCGGCGGCGTCACGCCCGCGGGCAAGGTCTGCACCGTGACCGAAGCGCGGCGCTACGCCTTGAGCCAGTCGATCTCTTCGCTCGTCGTCGGCATCGATTCGGAGAAAGTGCTCGATCAGGATCTGGAACTCGGCCGCAACTTCGTGCCGATGACCTCGCGAGAAATGGGCGAGCTCGAAGCGCGGGTGAAGACGGTGGCCGGGGATGGCCGTTTCGAACCGTACAAGAGCACGCAGAATTACGACGGCCCCTACCACCGCGAGCAGCACGGCTTTGCGGTGTGATAGAGCGAGGGCAACGACATGTTTTCAAACTTGCCCAGGATGGCAGTCGCCGCACTGTCGACTTGATCGAGTAGAGACCATCTCGTCCGGAATTCCTCACCGTACCACGCTGTCGCACAACTCGGCACCTATCAGGATTGCATACTCGGGGTCGGTCCCCGATTCCGTCCGGCTCAAACGGACCGAGCGATTGTCGTGCAGTCGGCGCAAACCGGTGTGGAACTCGGGCACCGACAACTCGGGGAACTTCGGCCGGAGGGCGACGAACAATTCACGCAACGAGCAATCGCCGCTCGCCAGTACTTCCCGGCGGCTGTCGAGATACTCCAACGCCGTCACACCCCACGGCACCACGGTTTGCAGGATCGTCGGCAGTTTCGGCGTCGCCGCATCGACGCGCCTCAACGCCGCTTCGACGCGTTGGGTCAACTCCGCGAGTTGGGCGATCATCTCGCCGGAGCGGGCTTCGAACTCGATCTTCAACTCCGCGAGCTGCTCGCGCGTATCGTGCATCCAGTCCGGGATCCCCTGCGCCGTGGCGCCGAGCGTCGCTTTCAAATCCTGCAGCACGGCCTTGGGGGAATCGTGGTCGTGCAGGTAAGCGATCCCCTTGGGCGTGATCCGCACCCACTCGATGACCTGCTTCGCTTTGGTCTCCGTCCGCACCGTTTCGAACAGCCCGAGTTGATGCGCTTCGTGCGAGGCTTCGGCACAGGCCGTCGAGCGGTTCGGAAATAACCCGGTGAATTTGCCGGAGGCGAAGAGCCGGTGTTCCCGCGCCTCGGCGACCGCCGACTTGAGCGCGTCGAGCAAGAGTTGCGTCCGGCGGGCCGTGGGAATGACCGCTGCGGGGTGGTCCGGGTTCGGGAGGCGGAACGGCAGGACGGACGGGGGTTGCTGGTCCATGCTCGGAATTTCGGGGCCGGGTGCGGATTTTGAAATCGTTGGGCGTACTGTAACGAGCGGAGCGTGGAAATGCCAAGCCCGTCCCATGGAATGGGCGGAGGATGACCAATCTCGTAGGTCACGCTCTGCGTGACGTGGGCGTCACGCAGAGCGTGACCTACGAGAGCATCTCTGAAACGCCAAGCCCGTCCGAGGAACCCGCCCGTGTCCGCAGACCTTCAGCCGCGAATCCTCAGCGGGGTGCAGCCCTCGGGCAAGCTCCATTTGGGGAACTACTTCGGCGCGATCCAGCAGCACATCGCGCTGCAAGATCAGGGCGAAGCGTTCTACTTCATCGCCGACTACCACGCCCTCACGACCCTGCCCAACGCCACCGCCAAGGAGGCCGACGACGCCAAGCGCGAGAAGCGCCCCGCACGCACGGCCGCTCAAATCCTCGCCGGGAACGTCCGCGATGTCGCACTCGATTATTTGGCCCTCGGACTCGACCCGGCGAAAGCCACATTCTACCGTCAGTCCGATGTGCCGGAGGTGACGGAACTCGCGTGGATCCTCGCCACCGTCACCGGCATGGGTTTCCTCGAACGGGCGCACTCCTTCAAAGATAAAACGGCGAAGGGCATCTCGGCGAGCGTCGGACTCTTCACCTATCCCCTGTTAATGGCCGCGGATATTTTGATCGTCCGTTCGCACCTCGTGCCCGTCGGCAAGGATCAAGTCCAGCATCTAGAAATGACGCGCGACATCGCCGGTTATTTCAACGGGGCCTACGGGGAGATCTTCCCACTCCCGGCGGAGCGGCTCGCGGAAACGCCGGTCGTGCCGGGGATCGACGGGCAAAAGATGAGCAAGTCGTACGGGAACACCATCGAAATCTTCGCCGAGGGAAAAGCGTTGGAAAAAGCGGTGATGGCTGTGGTGACCGATTCGACCCCCGTCGATGCGCCCAAGAATCCGGATACCTGCAATGTCTTCGCGCTCTACAAGCTCTTCTCGACCCCGGCGGAACGGGAGCTGTTGGCGAATTCGTACCGCCAACCGATGCACGACGCGGACAAACGCAACGGCCGGCCGTTCGGTTACGGCGATGCCAAGAAGATGCTGCTCGCCAAGATCGATGGGCATTTCGCCGCGGCACGCGAACGCCGGAAGCAACTCGCGAACGATCCGGGCCGCGTGGAAGCCGTCCTGACCGCCGGGGCCGAACGCGCCCGCGAAGCCGCCCGAGAGACGATGCATCTCGTTCGCTCGGCAATAGGGATTCGCGCCTGAGCGGAATTGCCCCGCCATTGAGATTCGCCTCATTCGTCCAGTTCGTCCAGCTCGTCCGATTCGGGGTGTCCGCAGCGCTGGACGAACGAATTCTCTCCGGTCACAGATCGTGAACTAGGCTTGCACTGTCGCCTAATCCGGTCGGGGTCCCGTTGTGGCCAATGCCTGCCCGCAGTGCCAGCAACCCGTCGCCGTGAGCATCGCCAGTGCGACCCGTGCCCGCTGCCCGCGCTGCCTCCACACGTTCTCGATCGAGCATGCGGACGTCGGACGCACCCCCG
>JAYTBD010000929.1:0-6425 GCA_043737155.1 Fimbriiglobus sp.
GAGCGCCGCGCCACGATGCACGAGCTGATGTGGAGCGAAGAGCACAAGTTCTACTACGACTACGATTCGCAGAACGCGAAGATTGACAAATACGAAACACTCGCCGGGTTTTACCCGATGTGGGCGGGGTTGGCGACCCGGGCGCAGGGCCTTGCGATGGTGCGCAATTGGCTCCCGCGATTCCTCTACCCCGGCGGATTGGTGACATCCCTTCCCGAAGGAATGCCCGGCCGGCAATGGGCGTTCCCCAACGGTTGGGCGCCACTGCAGTGGCTGGTGGTGGCCGGGTTGGAGAAATTTGGATTCAAACACGAAGCACAAGTGGTCCGGCGCTGGTGGTGCGACAACTGCGCCCACGTCTTCCGCAACGGCGCCGGCCCGGACGGACTCGGCCGCAAAGCGCTGATCGAAAAGTACAACGTGGTCCACGTCGGCGACCTGCCCGAGCACGGCCTCTACGGCACCGGCGTCGGCTTCGGCTGGTCGAACGCGGTGTTCGCCGACTTCGCGCGTTCGCTCAGCGCGTCCTGAGCTTTCACCCATTGAATAGCCTGCGCCATCCCCGCATCGAACCCGACGTTCGGCGAATACCCCAGCACCGTCCGCGCTTTGCCGATGCTGTAATCGAGGTTCAACCCCGCAAACTTCAGCACCGCCTGCGTCAACCGCGGCGGCGTCGGACTGTTGCGCCGGCGGAAGGCGCGCTCGCGCCAGCGCGCTAATCCCTTCGCCAGAAACAGCGGGATGTTCCGCTTGGGCCGCGGCAAACCCAGCCCATCGGCGACGGTCTCGAAGAACTTCCGTTTGCTCACGAACTCGCCGTCGGTGATGTTGAAGACTTCGCCGACCGCCGCGGAGTGCGTTGCCGCGATCAGGATCGCATCGACGAGGTTGCCGACGAAGGTCGTATTCAAGGCGTGCTGCCCGCGCGCGATGTACACGACCGATCCCGCCTTCAACCTCTCGATCAACCTCGGCAGCACGCTGCGGTCGCGCGGGCCGTAGATGAACCCCGGCCGCAGCACCGTCACCGGCACGCCGTGCTTGCGGTGGTACTCCAAGGCCAGCGCCTCGGCTTCGACTTTGGACTGGGTGTACCCGTCGATGTGCTCGGCCGGCAGCGGTTCGGTTTCGTCGGTGCCGTAGTGGTGACGCGCTTCGTACACACCCAAACTGCTGACGTGCACGAACCGCGCGATCGGCAGTCCCTTCACCGCTCCGAGCAGCGCCCGCAGACCTTCGACATTCACCTGCCGGTATTCGTCGACCGGTCCCCAATCGCCGACCTTGGCCGCGCTGTGGACGACGACATCGACACCGTGCAAGGCTTTCGCCAACGTGTCCGCATCGGTGAGTTCGCCGACGATGATCTCGGCGCCGATGGATCGGAGGAACGCGGTATCGCCGTTCGCGCGGACCAAGCAGCGGGCGGTGTGGCCCTGTGCCCGCACCCGTTCGGCGACGTGGCCGCCGACGAAGCCGGTCGCCCCGGTGATGAAGTATGTCGTCATGCGGACCAGCTTATCGGGCCGGGTGTCCGTCAGCGAGGCGGGCGGTATAGAATGCCGCACCGCGCCCCGGAGTCGACCGATGAAGCACTACGCCGATCCCGAGTGGACCGCCCTGCTGCGGGCCGTCGTCGAGTCCCCGGCCGACGATCTCCCCCGCCTCGTCGCGGCCGATTGGCTCGACGAGCGCGGCGACCCCGAACGGGCCGAGTTCATCCGGTTGCAGTGCGCTGTCGAACATGAATCGTCGCCCGATTTGGTCTGGAAGATCCGCACGCTTTGGAATTCGCTGAGCGGTCAACTCTGGGCCGTGGAAGCCTGCCCGAATTTGGTGACATTAGAATTCGCGGATGGCGGGCCGACGCTCAACGCGCTCACGGTGCAGCACACCGAGCGGGTGAGATTCCGACGCGGGTTCCCGGATTTCGTCGTCTGCCTGGCGACCGATTGGCTCGCGCACGGTGCGGGCATCGTCCCCCGACAGCCGGTGTCGAGTATCCGCTTGCTGCTCGCGTTGGACGTCCCGATCGAGCGCTGGTGGGCGATGCTGCCGACGCTCCGCGGGATGGAGACCGTGGAGATCCGCGGCTATCGGCCGTCGCTGTTCGAATACTTGCGGAAGAATCTGCCGGGGGTGAGCGTTGTGGGTTGATACGAGCCGGATGCCTGAGCGACGGACCGCACGCCTGGCCGCGACTGTGGAATTGGTACGGTGAGCCATGGTCCGTCTTACGCGTCCGGCTCTTCGGCGGCGATTCTCCCATCGTAACAAGCCATCGTTTCGCCTTGCTCATCGACGACATAAGCGACGCTGCAATCCAGTGCGATGGTATCGTTCAACCACCTCGTGCTTCCGTGTTGAGTCCAGCGATTGCGTCCGACCGATTCATCGAATGCTTCTCGGAGACGCCGACTTGCCCACGCCTTGAAGTCGGCCATCACTTTCTCCGGCTTGTCCGGGGCGGTGACGAAAAGGTGAACGTGATTCGTACGAACATGACTCGCCCACAGTTTCCATCGGCGGTGCCGGGCGACTTCGCGGATCGTCCGCAAAACGATCGTCCGTCGAAGTTCATCCAAGAAGTAGGGTTCCTGTTCCATCGACCGATTCCGAGATGCTTCCTTGCGGCTGTCGGACGGGAGAAAAGGCGTGCCGAATGGATTGTGGGATTTATCCACCGAGCCTGTCGAACGTCCGTGCAACCAAGTCCCATAGGTCGTAAATGTGGTGAAATAGGCCGATGGATCTTCCATATCGATGACCCCCGAATGTTACGAGTCGGACGCGTGAGCGACGGACCAATTGCCAACCGGCGACTTCCGAATCGCCACCGATCGCAATCGGTCCGTCGCTCACGCATCCGGCTCGTCGGCTTACTTCCCGCCGACGATGCGCACCCGCGCGGGCGAATCCTTCACCTCGTCCACTTCCACCCGCAACGATTCCTTGCGCTCGTCGAGCTTGACGCTGAACGTGACCGTGTGCAGCCCGGCGGTCAGATTCAACACCGTCTCCATTTTTAAATCGACCGGCGCCCCGTCGAGCCACGCTTGCAAGCCGGTCGTGTCGGGCACATTCAACACCACCTTCCCGGCCGTGGTGCAATCGAGTTGGAATCGCGCCCCCGCTTGGAAGGGCCCTTTGCCGATATTCCACTTCACAAGTTCGCCCGCGGGGAGGTTGCCGTCCACCTGCGAATAGACCGACGACCACGCCAGAATCCCATCCGTGGCGATCGCCCCGAGGCGGTCCCGCGTTACGGCGGTGAACAATTCCTTCGTCGGCAGCACCGTCTGCCAGGTCCGCACGACCTTCCCCGGCTGCGCGAGGTACGGCCCTTTGCCGAGCTCGCTCAGGAACCGCACGAGGTCGACGAACTCCTGCCGGGTGAGGGCATCGGTGAGTCCGTCGGGCATCAGCGACAACCCCGGTTTCACCTCCGGCTTGTCGGCTTTGCCGATGGCGATTTCCTTGCCCTCGGCGTCGCGGATCGTCAGCGTCTGCGGCGTCTCGCCGATCTTGATGCCGGCGAATTTGCGGTCGTCCTCGGTCGTCACGACGATGGTGTTGTAACCCTCTTTGATCTTCGCGTTCGGCTTCAGCAGCGATTCGACGAGGTAGTCCACTTGCGCGCTCGCACCGATGCTGGTCATGTCCGGGCCGACCTGCCCGCCCGACCCGGCGACGCCGTGGCACTTCAAACAGTTGAACTCGGCCCGCCGGTAGATGGCTTCGCCGCGCACGGGATCGCCTTTGGTTTTCACGTCGGTCAGCAGCGCGTCGAGTTCCGGCTTGGTGAACTCGCGCTTGGTGTCCGCGAGTTTGCCGGCCTTCGTCAGCGCGGCGATCAGGGTCGCGTCGCCTTGCCCATTCGCTTTTGCGACGCGGATGCCCGTCTTGGCGACGTCCGCTGACAGCGTCTTGTCAGCGAGCGCCCTGGCCAGAACCGCGGGGCCATCCTTGCGGGCGACGAACGCGGCGAAGACCGGGTCGAGGTCGGTCGGATTCGCCGAAGCCAGAATCCCCGCGACTAAGGTCGCCCCTTTGGCGGGGTCGAGCGCGATCAGCCCGAATAGCGCCGGGCGGGCGAGATCGAAATTCTGCTTGGCCGATTGCTCGAGGAACGCCACCGACTTCGGCCCGCCCAACATCGCGATTCCTTCGAACGCGGCGATGCGATCTTCGCGGTTGCCGGCGGTGGCGAGTTGGCCCGTGCTGGCGAGCGCTTCGAGGATCGGACGGGCGTCTTCGGCTTTCCAAAACCCTAGCATCCGGCAGACGGCTTGCCGGGCGGCGCCCGAGTCGTTGTTCACGAGTTGTTTGAATCGCTCCCATTCCGCTTTCGGGTACGGCAGCCTCCGGTCGCGGATCGACTTCTCCAAGACTATTAGGGCGGTCGCCCGCAGCTTCGGATCATTCGCGACCCGGTCGAGTACGCCCACGGTGTCGCCCGGCCCGGCCATCTCGGCGATGGTCAGCAGGCAAGCTTCCCTATGGTTGTCATCGAGTTTGCCACCGTCGAACAAAGCGTACAGCGGTCTCAGCACATCGCCTTCCCCGGCCGCGCGCAGGGCGAAGACGATCTTCTTCGGGTCGCCGCCGAAGTCGAACTTGCCGGCTTTGAAGTCGGGCAACCATTGGTCCTTGGTCTCGCGCAGACTCTGCCAGATGGCGTAATCGAGCCAGCGGTCGACGGGCTTGTCGAGCGCCGACGCGATGGCGGATGCGGTCTTTTCCAGTTTAGCCAGAGCGCGGACTTGCTCCAGCCGCGCGCGGGGGTGCTCGTCCATTGGCCGCGTCGTGATGGTGCCGTCCAACTCGCGGTCGGAGAAATCGCCGGCCACCCTCCACGCCGAGGCCCGGACCCCCGGTGTCTTGCACTCCATCAGCTTTGTGATCAGCGGCCAGTTGGCGACATCCAGCGCTTGGTACGTCCACAGAGCCTCCAACAGCGCGGAATCGTCCGTCTGCTTCGCTTCCCAAGCGACCAGCGGCTTGTACGCCTCCTTTTGCCCCCGCTCCTTCAACTCCCGCTTCGCGTGCCAGCGCGTCCAATCTTCCGGGGCCTTCAGCAACTCCAGCAAGTCCTCGACCTTGGCCCCCGCGATCTTCGGCTTCTCCACGAGCGGCCGGCCCTTCGCCGTGACGCGCCAAATGCGGCCGTGGGTCTTGTCGCGGCGCTCGTCGCGGAAATCGACTTCGCCGTGTTGGATGATCGGGTTGTACCAGTCGGCGATGTAGATCGCGCCGTCCGGACCCATCTTCACGTCGATGGGGCGGAACGCCGGGTGCGTGCTGCGGATGACTTCCTTCTGCTCCTTGGCCGCGAAGCCGGAGCCGTCTTCTTGAATCACATACCGGCAGACGCGGTGGCCGCGGAAGTCGTTGGTGATCAGATTCTGCTGCCAGTCGTCGGGGAGGTGCCGGCCACTCACGACTTCGAGACCGCAATACTTGGGGCTACCGGGGTTGAGGCCGGGGAGGATGCGGGTGACATCGCGGGCCGTGAGATACGCCGCGCCGGGGACAACGTAGTTGATGCCCTCGCCGCCGGCGCCGTCGGTGGTGAAGGTGGCGCCCCACTTGTTCCACGCGGTGCCCCACGTGTTGACCCAGCCGCGCGCGAAGATGTCGAGTTGCTCGGTCTCGGGGCGGAATTGCCAAATACCCCCGGCGTTCAACCGCTTCACCCCGTGCGGCGTTTCGATGTGGCTGTGGATGTAAATGCTCTGGCTCATGTAGAGCATGCCGTCGAGTCCGAAGCGCAGCGTGTGCAGGATGTGGTGCGTGTCCTCGGTGCCGAAGCCGGAGAGCACGGTGCGCTTCTTGGTCGCCTTGCCGGTCTTGGCATCGGGTCCGCCGAAGTAGACGAGTTCCGTACTCGCGGCGACGTAGGCACCGCCTTTGTTATCCGGTTCGACGCCCGTGGGGATCAATAAGCCGTCGGCGAACACGGTCGTCTTATCGGCGACGCCTTTGCCTGTGGTGTCTTCGAGGATGAGGATCTTGTCGTTGGCTTTCTGCCCCGGTTTGATCTGCGGGTAGATCTCGCTGGCGGCGACCCAGAGCCGGCCTTTGCTGTCGAAGTTCATTTGAATCGGCTTCGCCAGCAGCGGATCGGCCGCCCAGAGGTTCACCTCGAATCCTTCGGGCAGCACGAACGTCTTGCGTTCGAGCTCCGGATCGGGATCGGGGATCTTGGCATTGGCCTGCCCGAATGCGAGCGGGGCGAGCCAGAGAATCGCGGCGAGGGAGAGTGCCGTTTTCATAGTCGGGTGAACCGGATGGTCGGTGGCGGGAATAGAGCAGACTTGGGGATACCTAAGCTTCGCTATCGAGTTCGCCCAACGAGCGGTGCCAAGCGCCGGGTCGTCGATGCGTGTGAATGAGTGAGACGACCACGACTTCGGCGGCGC
>JAYTBD010000930.1:0-2586 GCA_043737155.1 Fimbriiglobus sp.
GTCATCGGCGCCCTTGTTCGCGATGTTGGCCGGACTCCCGCCCGGCGTCAGCGCTTCCTTGGTACGGTCCTTGCCGTAGCCGCCGAAGCTGCCGATGTCGGCCCCCATCGGTCCGCCGGTGAAAAACGCGACGACCGTGGCCGCCGCGGTGCCGCCGTACTTGACGACGGGCAGAAACTTCAGCGCCTCCGGCAACATGTCTTGGGCGCCCCACTGGGCGTACATCTTGGCCAGCACCTCGTCGTAGCCTTTGAAGTCTTTGAGGAACGCTTGGAACAGGCGGTCGTAGAGCTTGCCCTGCACGATCTTGTCGATCTTGCCGCCGAGCCAGTTGCCCCCTTTGTTGAGCAAACTCTGGATGACGAAATCGACGACCATGTTCAGGACGCCCGAGAAAATATCGCCCCACGACATGTCGACGCGGTGGGTTGCGGCGGCCAATACGAACCCGGTCGGCGTCGGGATCGGCGTGCCGCAGTTCAGATTCGGATTGACCAAGAACCCGAGGCTGACGGCGGGCGGGCCCTCGTCGGATTTGAACCGCGACGATCCGAAGTGGGACTTCGACGCGCTGAAAACCATCTCCACGGGCATCGTTACGCTCGGCGGCCCGATGTGCGGGATCAGCGGGCCGATGTCCGTCCCCTTGATCATGGTGGGGAACAGCGAATCCGTGAAGAGGGTCGACGTCCGCTTCGCGGTGGCGGCGGTGCCGAGCATGGTGAAGCACGTGATGTAGGGCACGGGGGCCGGGGCGGGGGCCGGCGCGCCCGGGGGCCACGGGATGTGCCTGTCCCGGCCGAGCATCGGGTGGATCGCTTTGAGGACGCCGTGTTTCATCGCGCACCTTCGGGGTCGGCGGTCGCGCGCAAGGCGCAGGATCGTTTCTCGAGCGGGACGACGCGGTATTGGAAGGCTAGCCGGTAAGTGACGAACACCCGCTCGGCATCCACTTCGACACCGACTTGATCGAGCGGCAGCGCGACGGTCTTGGACACGTCGCCGAACTCCAGATGCACGGACACGTCGGCGGGCGGGATCGCGAATTCGATCGGCGCTGCCGACGCGCCGGTGATCTTCACGCGATCTCCGACGGCGAGCCTCGGCACCACCATGTCCGGGAAGGCGGCGTTGAAGAATTTGGGATCGAGCCGTTTCAGGATCCCGTTGTCGTGGAACTCCACCGTTCGCGGCACGCGCGGGCCGAACGGGTGCGGCGGTGCCGAGACGCCGACCGGCTCCGGGTGATCGCCGAATGCTTTGAGCAGTGCCGCCGGGTTTTCGATGTTCGGCAGCGGTTTCCCGACGGCCGAGTCCGCCGAGAGAGCGTAGCCTTTCCCGACCGGATTCGCGGTGTACGGGATCGGTAACTCATCCCATTCATCTCGGCCGCCGTAAGCGTTGGCCAGCGAGAGTGAAACCTCGGTGAACGCTTTCGGCGCGCCCGGCACCACCGCTCCATCGGCCGATTTGATCCAGACGCGATCTCCGAACACGGCCACCGCGTATTTGAACTCGGCCCCAGCTTCGATCGCGACATCCATCCGGATCACGGGCTTCGCGGCGGAGCGAGCGGATCCGAACACGAAGAAATCGACGCCGCCCCGGTAAAAGAGATCATCGCCCGCCATCGGACCGGCCGGGCTATCCCACGGACCGGGCGAGACGGGCCAGATTTCCTTGGCGGCGCGGACCGCGTGCCCGCCGACGAGGTCGAAGGTCCGGCGGACCACCAGGGACGCCGCGATGCGCTCTTCATCGATGCACCCCCGGAAGAGGGCCGCGGGGAACGGGGTTTGATTTTCGAGTTCCACGGGAACGGTCCTTTAACAATTGACGAGTACGCGCTCGCCGTTGACGCGGACGTCGTCGTTGGCCTTGAGCCGTACGTCGCCGAGGTCGGCGACGATGGTTTGGGTTCGCCCCGTCGTCTTCAAATCGCCAGCCGTCGTCAGGGACATTCCTTCGGTCGCGTTCAAGTCGATCCGCCGCGCGGAGAGGGCGAGATCGCCATCGGTTTTCAGCGACAACCCGCCGACGAATTCGAGTTCCACCCCCGTCGATGTGACGCGCAGGGCGATGGTCTGCTTCCCGTCGGCCGCGAAGATCCGGAGCACCGATCCGCAGGTATCTGGCTCCACGACCAGCGAATGATTGTGCGCGAGCGGTACGAGTTCCATGGTCGTTCTCAACTGTTCACTTTGACGACGGCGCCTTTGACCGTCACCGGCCCACTGCCGGTGACGTCGATCTTGGGCGCGCTGATTTCGATCCCCGCCGGGCCGATCTTGATCGTCGAACCGCCCACGCTCAACTCGATGGACGCAGCGGAGGAAATCTTGATCGCCCCGTCCGCGCCGATGGTCAGCGCGCCCGACACGGTGAGCTTATCCGCCCCGCCGACGGTCGTGGTGCGGTCGGCGCCGGTGCTCTCGGTGTACGCCGCTTCGAACGAGTGCTTCGCCGCGCCGCCGACGGCGAGCGCCCACGTCCCGTCGATCCCGGCCGTGCCGTTGCCGCCGATCTTCAAGGCGTCGTTGGCGGTGACGGTGATGCTGCGATTGGCACCGACCGTCTCCGTTTGAT
>JAYTBD010000931.1:0-2585 GCA_043737155.1 Fimbriiglobus sp.
CATCACACGCTCTGACTCGGGCGGAACGACAAGGGCGAATCACACCCTTCCAAGGCTTCGGTTTACTCCGCGATCTCTTCGGAAGCCTTCCCCGACTGCATGCTTATCTCCTGCTGTTGCCCAGAGCGTACGATCTATCTTCCTCGACGCGGCAGGGGGTTTACGACTGCATATACGTCGCGTTGGCGGAGCAGGAAAATTGCGAACTCGTCACTTCCGATGACAAACTGATCAAGAATCTAGGCCCCTCGTTCCCGTTCATAGTGCCTTTGGCTTCATTCCCCTGACCGCCCCATCATCCTTTCCCACAGCAGTAGCGATGCGATCGTTTTCGCATCCTTGATTTCCCCCTCCACGCACATTCGCACGGCCTCCGCCAACAGCAGGGTCACCGGTTCGATCTGTTCGTCGGCTTCGGGTCGCATGGCCCCCGCGGTCAAACCCTCCGCGATGAACAGATGCAGTTTCTCATCGAGAACCCCCGGCGACGCGTAGAGGAACCCCCGGTAGGTCCACTTCGCCGCGGTGTAGCCGGTCTCCTCGGCGAGTTCGCGCCGTGCGCACGCCTCCAAATCCTCGTCCGGTTCCACGGTGCCCGCGGGGATTTCCCAGAGCGTCTCGCCGACGCTGAAGCGGAAGTTGCGGATCAGCACGATGCGCTGCGCGTCCAACACGGGCAGGATCACCACCGCGCCGGGGTGCAAAATCAAGTCGCGCCGGATCGTCTGACCGCCCGCGGTCGTCACCGTGTCCACGGCCACCTTGATCCGCCGGCCGACGTGGACGATCTCGCGCGTCATGCTCCGCCTCCCTTTCGACAGGACCCGTGCGATGCTAACATAGGGGTGACCGACCCGCCGAATCCCCGACAGGCCCGAACCGATGCGCGATCCGATGAATTGGGCGCTGCCGCTATTCCGAGTCTCGGGCATCCAAGTCCGCGTCCACTTCCTCTTCTTCATCATCACGCTCGGGCTGTTCCTCCGGCAAATCTCGTTGCCGGGGAATATTCTCTGGTGGGGCGACGTGCTGATGTTCACGGTGTTTCTGCTTTTCGGCATCGTCCTCCTGCACGAGTTCGGCCACTGCTTCGGCGGCCGCGCGGTCGGCGGTGAAGCGGAGGAAATCCTCATCTGGCCCCTCGGCGGGTTGGCCTTCGTCAGCGCCCCGCACAACTGGAAAGCCCACAGCTACACCGTCGCGGCCGGACCGTTCGTCAACGTGGTCATCTGCTTTCTAGCGGGGGTCATCCTCGCCGGGGCCGGGTACATCCCTTCGTTCAATCCGGTCGCCGATCCGTACGTGTCCGAGATGAAGAACTACAAAGATGACCGCACCTACACCAGCCAATACGGGTTGCGGGTCTACCTGTCGGAGAGTGCCGAAAGCCCTCCGGGCTGGGGTGGATTGGCCGTCGGCAAGCCGGCCGACATGACGGACGCGGCCGTGAAGAGCGGGTACGAACGAGCCTTGGCCCCCGGTTGGGCGGTCTGGTTGAATCGCACCTTCTGGCTGTCGTGGGTGCTACTGCTGTTCAACTTGATCCCGGCGTATCCGCTCGACGGCGGGCAGTTGCTGCAAGGGATCGTTTGGGGTCGGCGCGACTACCGCACCGGGGTCACGGTCGCCGCGTACAGCGGTTTCGCTTGCTCCGTGCTCGTGCTCATCGTGTCGATCGCCTCGAACGAGACGCTCTTCATGGGCCTCGCGCTGTTCATGCTCTTCAGCTGCGTGTTGAAGCTCCGCAGCTTGGACCAAGAAGAAGGCCCCTTCGGGTACGACTTCAGCGCCGGCTACACGAGCCTCGACCAGGACGACGACGATAACCCCAAACCCAAGCCGAAGAAGCAGGGATTCGTCAAGCGCTGGCTGCAAGCGCGAACGGCCAAACGACTGCGCTTGGAAGCGGCGCAGCGGCAACAGGACGACGAGCGCATGGATCAAGTGCTCGAAAAAATCGCCCGCTCGGGCAAGCAATCCCTGACCGAGGAGGAGCGCCGCTTCATGGAACGCGTCAGCGCCCGATACAGAAACAAATGAATTCGAGCGGTTCACCACAGAGACACAGAGAGCACAGAGGAAACAAAGACATGAAGTGGATCTGATACGTTCATTTTCTTTCTCTGTGTCCTCTGTGCCTCTGTGGTGAATTCTTAGGATCCCAGCATGTCGTCCCCATTGATCGAACCCCGGACGCTCCAGGGGTTCCGCGATTACCCCCCGGCGCTGATGATCCCGCGCGAGCGGGTTCTCCAAACCGCTCGCACCGTGTACCGCTCGTACGGCTACGCCCCTATCGACACGCCCACGCTCGAATACGCCGACGTGCTCCTCGGCAAAGGCGGCGGCGAGAACGACCGCATCGTCTACCGCTTCAAAGATCACGGTGACCGCGACGTCGCCATGCGCTTTGACCTCACGGTCCCGTTCGCCCGCTTCGCGGCGGTCAACGTCCCCCAACTCGGTACGCCCTTCAAGCGCTACGCGATGGGCCCCGTCTGGCGCGGCGAGCGACCGGGTCAGGGTCGCTACCGCGAATTCTGGCAGTGCGACTTCGACACCATCGGTACCCTCAGCAACGCCGC
>JAYTBD010000932.1:0-2585 GCA_043737155.1 Fimbriiglobus sp.
CGGTGTCGAAGACGCATTCCGCTTCGGGGCGATCTGCCCCGCATCGGGGCAATCGAATGCGCCGAAAGTATCGTCGAGTTGCATCCGCGGCTTCTGCTGGTAGATCATGCGGCGGAACTCGGCCGGGCCGAAGGTTTTCTTCGGGGTGTAGACCTTCACGTAGTTCGCGTTCGGCTCGAAGAGGTCGAACCCCGGCCCGCCCGCAGTGAGATCGAGTTTGCCCGTGACCGCGAGTACGCCGTCGCGGATCGCCTCGGCCTCCATGCGCCGGGGTGGGTAGCGCCAGAGCAACCGTGTCCCCGCATCCTTGGCCGACGCGTCCGGCGAGGATGCCGAGGATTGGCGATAGGTGTTCGACGAAACGATCAGCCGGTGGATGTGCTTCACCGACCATTTGTTCGCGACGAATTCCGAAGCGAGCCAATCGAGCAACTCCGGGTGGCTCGGCCTGGCGCCGTTGAATCCGAAGTCGCTCGGCGTGGCCACCAAGCCGGCTCCGAAGTGGTGCTGCCAAAGTCGATTCACCATCACCCGTGCGGTCAGCGGATTCGCCGGATCGACGATCCAATTCGCCAGCGTCACCCGGCGCACGCTCTCCGATGCTTGCGGGGGGAATGCCGCGCGGATCGGCAATTCGGACAACGCGGCGGGTGCGACGACCTCGCGCTTCTCCAGCGGGTCACCCCGGTCCAAGCGGTGCGTCGGCTCCGGTTCGCCGAAGCGCCCGAGGTAAGCCATGTTCGCACTTTGGAGTGCCTTCAACTCGGCGGAGCAATCGGCGATTCGTTTCGTCAACTCGATCCATGCTGTTCGTTCGGCCGGAGTGAGGGAGGCCGGGAGATCGACCTTGGAACCGATGGCCGCGCGGTCGCCGGACGATGCGACGACTTGCCACGCTTTCCCGTCGAGCGACGCATCGATGCGGTACCGGACCGGGAGGCGATCCTTGAACTTTCCTTCGCGATCGCGGCTCCAGACGATGCGGTCGATTCTTTCCTCCTGGGCGAATTCGAGCGTGACGCGGCCGCGATCCGAGGTGTTCGAAATCCAACTCCGACCGTTGCCGTACTGCCCATCGTGGAGGAATGCCAAGCGGTGGAGGTCCGGAGAGTTCGGATAATCGCCGGCGGAAGTCGCTTTCGCGGCGGCGGTCGCCAGCGCCAAATTTACGGGCTTCTCGCCCGCGGTGAACACTTCCAATTCATCGATGCAGGGTTCCAACCCGTCGGCGACGAACACGACGAAACGGACGAACTTGGCGCGTACCGCCGCGAAGCGTTCGGCGTTTCGGCGCGGGTTCACCGGAGCTCGAACGGGCTTGATCGCGGCGGGGTCGGCGAGTGGTTCCAATACCGCCAACTGACTTTCGAGCGCCGCGAGCTGATTTCGGAGGAGTCCGAGCCGCTTCATCCGCGTTGCCGAATCGACGGTGCGGAGTTCCCGTTCGCCGTGTTGAACGTCGGCGAACACCGCTTTGATGCGGTAGTAATCGAGCTGCGGGATCGGGTCGAACTTGTGGTTGTGGCAGCGGGCGCAGCCGACGGTCAGGCCGAGGAACGTGGAACCGACCGTACCCACGATGTCGTGCAGTTCGTCGGCGCGCTGGTTCGCGGTCAACGCCGGGTCGGGGCTTTTCACGTTGTCCCACGGCCCCGCGACCAAGAAGCCCGTGCCCGCATCGGCCCCGACGGTATCCCCGGCCAGTTGCTCGAAGACGAATCGATCGTAGGGTTTGTCGTCGTTGAACGCTTTGATGACCCAATCGCGGTAGGGCCATGCGTTCGCCCGCACGTTGTTCATCTCGAAGCCGTGGCTCTCGGCGAAGCGTACCGCGTCGAGCCAGTGCCGCGCCCAACGCTCGCCGTACTGCGGGGAAGCCAAGTACCGATCGACCAACTTGGCGTACGCGTCCGGCGCCGTGTCCGCGACGAACGCCCGCACTTCTTCCGGCGTCGGCGGTAGCCCGAGCAAGTCGAACTTCAGCCGGCGGATCAGGGTCCGACGATCCGCCGGCGCGGATGCTTTCAACCCATTCGAAGTGAGCTTCGCGGATACGAATGAGTCGATGTCGTTCGATCCGCTCGGCCGCGTGACCGATCGGAGGGACCACCAATCCCGCCCGGCCCGCGCCGAGGTGCTGAACGCGTTGGGGTCGATGGGGTCGGTGCCCCACGCCGCCCCGGATTCGATCCACGCTTTCAGCGTCGCCTTGTCCGCCGCGGAGAGCGGCTTCTTCGGCGGCATTTCGTCCGCGTCCACTTTCGCCCAAATCGCGCTGTCGTTCAACTTACCGGGCACAATGCCGGCACCCCTCTTCCCGCCGGCGAACGCGGATCGCTTCCGGCTGAGATCCAGCTTCCCCTTCGATTCCGCACCCGAATGGCAATCGAGACAGGCCGTGAGAATCGGGGCGACGGCGCGGTCGAAGTCCGGAGCGGCGGCGAAAACGGGTGCGGCGAGAACGAGGGAGACGACGACCGCGAGGAGACGATGCATCGGTCACCTTCGGCGTTGAAGAGGTGCTGGCAGAAAGGAGATTGTACCATGAACGGATGCCGAGTGCGGGAACCTCTTCACAGCGGAAG
>JAYTBD010000933.1:0-6414 GCA_043737155.1 Fimbriiglobus sp.
GCCCGGCCGACATCGCGGCGCTCGGCGGCAGTTTCAAAACCGACTCGGGGCATACCGAATGGGTCGACGGTTACGTTCACCAAACCGGCATCACCACCCTCTTCACGCCGAATACCAAGGTGCCGTATTCCTCCGGTGGAACGACGTACGACATCGACTTCACGTCGTACCGCGAAGCCCGCGATATGACCCGGCGCACTTACGCGGCCGTGACCAGTCGCAGCTACCACACGAACTGCGTGAACGCGCTGAACATGGACGGCTCGGTGCGGTCGATCAACAATTCGATCTCGCTCGGTACTTGGCGCGCGATGGGCACGCCCGCCGGCGGCGAAGTGATCGGGGAGTAGGCCGGGCGTCGAATCGCGAAAGCCCGGTGCGGGTGCGCCGGGTTTTTTCGTAGGCCGCGGGGCGAGATCGCGGTTAGGCTGGTGGCAGGAGGATTGAAATGGCCCAGCGACACAGTGTCTATCTGAAGCGCTCCGCGGCGGCGATCACGCCGGAGGAGGTGCTGAAGTCGATCACCGAGGTGGAATGGGACTTGGTCGCGCAAGCATGCGAAGTGCCGGAGAAGTGGATCGCCGAAGCGGACGAGAATCTGCGAGTCGAAAATGACGGCGGAACCGAGTTCCGGCGCTACCACCTCTATTACCGCTCCGGGGACGAACGCCCGCTCATGATCGAGCGCCGAGCGACACAGGAGCAAATCGATGGGGCTATCGGGCGGCTATCGACGAACTCAGTTCGAAAGCGCCCTCCACCGACAAAGTGCGACCATTTTTGGAAGCCTGCGTGGACGTGGTCACCGCGTCGTACGGTTCGAACCTCCCCGGCGAATCGATGGCCCCGATCCTCGCTTCGCAGGTTTGCCTCGGGTTGGCCCAGCGACTGGACGGTATCATCCGCGATCCGGGCGGGGACTGGTACGAACCGACCGACGGGTTGGATCTGCGACCGATGTGAAAGTGAGTTCGCGCGGATTCGAGTCGACCTACTCCATCATTACGGTGTCGGGCCTCGATGACTCGACCCGACCTACGCCTCAATCCCAATCGGCGCCGGGTACGTCGGTAACTGCCTTCGCACCCCTATTGCTGTCATATTCGCCACGGGCCACCCATTGTTCAAATGTCGACCACTGATACTCGCGAGGAAGTGTCGCCAATTTATGCTTGACCGGATTCCAATGGATGTAATCGAGGCAGCGTTTGAAATCATTTTCGTCTTCGACCGTGTGTTCCCAAAAGCGATGCTGCCAAATCCCACGCTGGCGATGCCGTGTCCGATTGGAAGAAACTTCGCCTTCAGATCCTCCGCCCCGGAGAAACCCCCGCGTGAATCGCTCTTTGATGAGGCCCCACCGCAGCGAATAGTCGGAATCGTCGGGTGGGAGTTGCCACAACGTGTGGAGGTGATCCGGCAACAATACGATGGCCAAAATGTCGAAAGGCCATCTTTTTTGCTGGTGGTCGAATGCTTCCCGAAGAATAGGGCGAGCGAGGTCGGTGGTCAAAAAGGCGCGGCGTTCGTGGGTCACTACGGTGAAGAAGTAACAACCTCCCGGAACGAAATTACGCCGTAGGCTTTTCATGGTGGAACTCCGTAGGTCGGGTCGAGTCCGCGAGGCCCGACAGGCTCCTTTATCCCGGTGTTGAGCTTCGCGGACTCGACCCGACCTACAGTAGAAGTGCGTTACTTCACCACCCCCTTGACCCGATCCAGCTTCACCTTCACCGCGCCCAACTCCGCATTCGCCAAGTCGACCGTCGGCTTCATCGCGTTGAATTCCGTCTGCGCCGCGGTCACGGCCGCTTGCGCCGGGGCGACACCGGCTTGCGCCGCCACTAGCATCGGCTGAAGCAGCGCCGGCTTCGGTGCGGCTGCGACCTGAGCGGCCGCCGTGTCGGTCGCGGCTTTGTTTACGGCGGCGAACCTGGCGTTCGCGGCGACCAACACCGCGGCGTTGTCGGCGTTGGCCTTCTTCGCGGCGTCGAACTCCGTCTGCGCGACCTTCAACAGGTCGGCCGCTTTCTTGGCTTGCTCCTGGAGCACCGGATTCGCCGGCATCTTCTTGGCCGCTTCCGCCACTTCGGTCGCGGCTTTGGCGTAAGCGGTCACCGTCACGTTCTTGGCCATCTCGATCATGCCGAGCATCGGCGCGGCCGCGGCGGACTTGTCCACCTCGGCCTTGACCGGGGCGACGGCGGTTTTGGCCGCATTCGCCGCGTTGGTCGTGTCGGTCACCGCTTTGGTCGCGGCGGCGATGTCGGCCGTGAGCTTGACCACGTTCGCTTGGGCGTTGGCCAAGTTCGTCTGCGCCGCTTTAATCTTCGCATCGCTGGCGGCGAGAATGGCCTGCTGCGCCTTCAGCTTCGCATCGGCCGCGGCGAGCGCGGCTTCAACCGCCTTCACGCGCTCCACGAGCGGCAGCGGGTTGGTATCGGCGTTGGCCGCGAGCTTGGCATCGGAGATGGTCCAGAATTTGACAACGCCCGACCAATCCCCGGCCACGACCTTCGCGTTGTCGTGCGTCATCACCGCTTGCAGCCCGAGATCGGGGAACGCATCGAACTGCTTCTGCAGTGTCCCGTTGCCATCCCAAACTTTGGCGACCTTATCACGACCGGTGCTGGCGAGCCGGCCATCGTGGCCGAAATGGACGGCCGCGGCGCCGCCGGGGTGTGCGGCCCAGTTCTTGACGGCGGTGCCGTTCTCCATTTCCCAGAGCTTGATGGTGCCATCTTCGCTGCTGCTGGCCAGTACATTGGAATCGTCGCGCCAGCTCAGGCCCGTGATCATGACCGTATGTCCGCGCAGAGTGTGGAACTCGCGGCCGGTGTTGGCCTCCCACACGAACCCGCCGCCGTTGCGGTCGCCGGTGGCGAGCAACACGCCGTCGGGGCTGAACTCGACCTGCGTGACCCAGTCGGTGTGCTTCTTGATTTCGCGCGACACAGTGCCGTCGGCGGTGTTGTAAATGCGGATCAGTTTGGACGGTGAACCGACGGCAATAAGCGATTGATCGGCGCTGATGTCGGCGCTGAGGAGCGCGTCCGATTCGATGCCGACTTCGGTGACCTTGTCGCCGGTTTCGACGTTGTACAACACGGCTTTGCCGGACGCCCCGCCGCGACCCCCGGCCGCGAGCAGCAGCTTGCCGTTGCGGCTGAATTTCAACGAGTTGATCTGCCCTTGGTCGAAGGGCAGCACGCCGAGGAGATCGCCGGTGTCGGCGTGGTACAAGATGATTTGCTTCTGGCCACCGACGGCAACCAATGGCGCCCACGGCGACGAGGCCATGGCCAGCACCGCCCCAGGCCGGCGGGCCTTTGTCAGGGGATCGAGCTTGAGTTTGCCAAGGATCGGCATCGGCGGCGGACCTTCGGGCTTCCCTTTGCCGACGCTCTTCAAGCCGATGTCGATCTTCGGCTTCTCGACGACCTTGCTACCGGAGTTTTCGCGGCCGCCCTGTTCGATCCACAATCGAATAATTTCGATGGCGGGGTCGGGGATCTTCGCCGCTTTCGGCGGCATCTCCGGCTTGGCCTTGTGCGCGGTGAGGGTGTAGAGGCGGGACTTGTCCGGCTCGCCGGGGAAGAAGACTTCGCCGCCGGAACCGCCGACTTTCATCTCGGCGAAGACGGCGAGGTTGAGGCCGCTCTGCTGCTTATCGGCGCCGTGGCAGGCGGTGCAATGCTGCTTGAATATCGGCAGCACATCGTCGACGTACGTCGGCTTCTTCGGGTCGGCGAAGGCGACGGCGGGCAGCAGGAGCAGCGCGGGCAAGCAGAAACGGAGCATATCGGAGGGCCTCAACTAAGTACTAGTTTGAAAGGTAGGCAATTGCAATGATGGAGCCGTGGAGCGGACTTTAGCGTAGTCAAACAAATCATCGTACGTAAACAGTCGAATGCCAGACAGTCTCTCTTCAATCGTTTTGCGGTCAAGTGAGTTGGAGAACTCATTGCGGCGCCCGATTGCGACCATCAAGGTTGGCCTGTAGGCCTCCAACCCATATTTAGAATGGAAATTAGTGCGGTTATAGGCTTTGTCAAAAAAGTCATGGTACGCCTTGAGCTGGCCTACAGCCTTTGTGAGATGGGCAGAAAGGTTCAGATACGGATTTTTTACAATTAACCGGACATTAGGAAGTTTCAAATCGATGATATCGCACTGCTTACGGCCCGGGATTTCTAAAAAGTAGTCAGGGATCATATCTTCATGACCCGATTCGGTCAAAACCAAATGTGGGTGTGCACCTGAGTAACCAAGTGAAATGAGGATTTCTGGGTGACAGTTCAAGAAATGCTGAATGTGGCGCTCGGCGACTCCCTCTTGGTTGATCAAGTTTTCAAATTCGTTGATAGTTGAGGAGTGGATTAGCGGTACTGGTCGCAGTGCAGAGATCGACACACGATGGAGATCGTCAAGGGTCCGAGGCCCTTCGGCAGCAAAATGATTTCTATAGGTATACTCACCGAATCGGATTTGACCATCGATGGAAAACATGCCAATGGCTGGCAAATCGCGTTCAGGGGAATATTTCCTTGCGAGTTCTAACGCAGTATCCACGCTCTTTAAATCGCCGCCAGCACTTGCAAAGGACTCGGGGCCAAAAAGCATGGGCATACATCTGCCAGCGGTTCTTAAGCACAAATCAGATGGATCTGTAAGGATCATTCGCTTAGTAAACCAGGTATTTAATGCATTAATACCAAATTCTAGCTCTTCATCCTCCATGTCGATGTGATATGTTCCCAGCTGCTTATCCAAATCACGATCTTCTTGAGATGTGAGAGGAGAAGTACGATGCTTTAGCATTTCTCGAATCCGAGCTATGTTCAAAAATGAACAGAAGTATACCATAATATCTACTGCAGATCCCTCGAGTTGTTTTCGCAGGTCGCCACCACATTGTTTATCCTGTCGCAAATGATAAGGAAAGTCGGCAAGTTCACCCGACGCCTTAGCGGGTAGTGAATTTCCCTTACTATGTCTCGGAGATATTGCCGAAGCAAGCAAGTGCGCAGCTTCCAAGTTGCGACCCCCTTGCATATAAGGAGTTACCGTGCTCTTAAAATCATAAAAATACGATCTGACTGGATCCGAATGGTTGCCAAGCATGCTGGAACTCATCGAGTCTTGGAGTAGGTCGGAAAGGTATTTTGTACTAATTCCAGATTGTTGCAAGATGTCAGTCGCATACGAGCCGGTCCGAATCAGCCCTAGCAAGATAGAATCAGTGTCTCCAGCGATTTCGGACGGGGTGGATGCACAAGCCTCTTCGATTGCCGATTTCGCAGCGCCAGTTGCGGTGATCTTCAACATAGACAATTCATTTTCAATGCTTGCACGAACAGGAGATTCATGAGTTGTCATTTAAAATCACCTCTACGTTTGCTTTGTCATGTTTGCGAGATAGCTTACAGCTCACAAGTTGCTGCATTAGAGTGATTCAAGAATGAGCTGCTCATGCAAGCATCAATGCCAGCGTGGCAGTCTCCGCTTGATTTCTTCGTGCGGTATACCTTCGCCGTTTTCCGTTTGCTTTAGTCCGATCTCAATTTTTCGGCGGACATAGTCGTCGTATTCTTCATCCGTTTCGCTTTCGGCTTCCGGAGCGAATCCATCGGCCAAACTATCCAAAATCTGTTCGCGCGTGACGTCGTCCGGCATTTGCCGAATCTCTTCCAAAATCGCTTTTTTCGTCGACATCGCACTCCCTCCATCAATGGTTGAACATGAACTCCCGCGAGTTCAGCACCGCCCAGAACACATCCTCGAGCGCCTGCACCTTGTTCGGGTTCGCGTTCACCGCCGCCATCAGCTTCTGCATCTCCTCCGGCTTCGGCGCCCGGCTCAGCGCCCGGATGTACATCTGCTCGATGATCTGCGGCGCGGTCTTCTTCTCCAGTTGCATCTTGCCGATCAAATTGCCCGCCGCGATCTTAGGCGCCACCGTGTCGCCGTTCATCAAATGCAAACTCTGACTCAAGGTCGGTTCCAACCGCACTTCGCAACTGCACACCGTCTCGCGCATCGGCCGGCCGAAGGTGCTGAGGAAGTAGGTGCTCGTGCCGCCGTCGGCGATTTGCACGGCGCGTGCGCCGAGCGGCATGCCGGGGAACTTGTTTTTGGTGTCGGTCACTTGGGTGATAATATCGAGCATCGTTTCGGCGCGGATGCGGCGGATCGGCCCCTTGGCGAAGTTGCGCGCGTCGCCCTCGTTGCTCTTGTTCGGCTGCGTCGCCAATTGATATGTCCGGCTCGTGCAGATGTCGCGGACCAATTTCTTGAAGTCGTATTTGTACTCGGTGAATTTCTTGCCGAGTTCGTCGAGCAACTCCTGGTTGCTGGCGGGGTTGCTGATGCGGACGTCGTCCACTTCGCTGATGATGCCCTGGCCGAAGAAGT
>JAYTBD010000934.1:0-6412 GCA_043737155.1 Fimbriiglobus sp.
GTGGCCCGACGCGGTGGAACTGGTGCTGGAATCGCTCGAACCGCTGGGGGCGAACTACACCGCGACGTTGGCCCAAGGCTTGCGCGGCCGATGGTGCGACCGCTACGAAAACAAGGGGAAACGCAGCGGGGCGTTCAGCAGCGGCTGCTACGATAGCGATCCGTTCATCTTGATGAACTACAAGCCGGACGTGCTCGACGATGTGTTCACGCTGACCCACGAAGCGGGACACAGCATGCACACGCACTTCAGCAAGGAGCAGCCGTACCAGTATGCCAACTACACGATCTTCGTCGCCGAGGTGGCCAGCACCTTCAACGAACAACTGCTGACGCGGACGCTGATGCGTCGGGCGACCAGCGACCGCGAACGGGCTTACTATTTGAACAAAGAAATCGACAGCATGCGGGCGACGATCGTCCGGCAGACGATGTTCGCGGAGTTCGAGAAGATTATCCACGAGCAAGCCGAGGCGAACGAATCGCTCACGTTGCAAGCGTTGCGCGACACCTATCGCCACCTGCTGGAAACCTACCTCGGACCGGGGATGACGCTCGACGACGAGCAGAGTTTGGAGTGCTTGCGCATCCCGCACTTCTACGGCGCGTTCTACGTGTACAAATACGCCACCGGATTGGCGGCCGCGATCGCGCTGTCTCAGAAGGTGTTGAATGGCGGCCGCGAGGATCTCGCGGCGTACGTAAACTTCCTCCGCGGGGGCAGCAGCAAGGATCCGCTGGACTTGCTCCGCGACGCAGGGGTCGACTTGGCAACGCCGGAACCGGTCGACGCGGCGCTGAAGCACTTCGGCAAGCTGGTGGATGAACTCGACGGCCTGCTTCGCTGAATTGGAATTTGCACCACAGAGGCACAGAGAGCACAGAGAGCACAGAGAAATCGGAGAACTAATACGCAGTGATCCGGTCTGCGTGCCTCTTCCATCTTCCGATTCTTTCTTGTTCTCCTCTGTGCTCTCTGTGACTCTGTGGTGAATCCTCTTCATAAAGAACATCCCCATGCATCCGTACCGACTGATCGACGAAGCCGCGGTGCCCAGCCCGGCGCTCATCTTTTTTCCCGAGATCATCCGGCGGAACATCGCCGAGGTGATCGCGCTGGCGGGGGGGCCGGGCCGGTTGCGGCCGCATTGCAAGACGCACAAGACGCTCGAAATCACGCGGATGCAATTGGAAGCCGGGGTGCTCAAGCACAAGTGCGCGACCATCGCCGAGGCCGAGATGCTCGCGCTGGCCGACGCCACCGAAGTGCTGATCGCCTACCCGCTCGTCGGGCCGAACATCCACCGCTTCGCCAAGCTGATCCGGCAGTATCCGCGCACCGAATTCGCGGCCATCGCCGACCACCCGGCGATGGTCCAAGCCCTCTCCGCGGTGATCGGTGCCAACGGCTTGTCAGTGGATGTGCTCGTCGATGTCAATGTCGGCCAAGACCGCACCGGTATCGATCTCGCCGGTGCCGCCGAGTTGTACCCGCTGATCGCGCGCAGCCCCGGCTTGCGGCCGGGCGGGTTCCACGTCTACGACGGCCACAACACGATGGAGCACCACGAGGACCGCGAGGCGGCGGTGCACGCCGCGCTCAGCCCGGTGTTGGCGCTGCGGGCGAAGTTGGAGAAGGCCGGGCTCCCGGTGCCGCGGATCGTCTGCGGCGGGACCCCGAGTTTCCCGATCTACGCGGCCATCAAGGATGTGCCGGGGTTGGAATGCTCCCCCGGCACCTATGTGCTGCACGACTTCGGCTACGGTTCGAAGTACGCGGATCTGGGCGCCGTCACGCCCGCGGCGGTGCTGCTGACACGCGTGATTAGCAAGCCGACGGCGAACCGTGTCACGCTCGACTTGGGCACCAAGGCCGTGGCCAGCGACCCGCCCGCCGGGAAGCGCGTGCAGCTGTTGGAGTTCGCACCGCACACGCCCGTCGGCCACAACGAGGAGCACTACATCGTCGAAACCGCCCACGCGGAGCGCTACCAACCCGGCGACGTGGTTTACGCGTTGCCCGCCCACATCTGCCCGACGGTGGCGCTGCACAAGGAAGCGCTGATCGCGGAGAACGGATTGATCGTCGGCAGTTGGCCGATCCTCGGCCGCGACCGCGTGCTGACGGTGTGAATTCGGGATCGATTCCGGTGTGTAGCCATCACGCTCCGCGTGATGCCGGCGGAATGTAGTTCTCGGATGCCGACTCAGCACCGAAGCTCCTCGGTGCCATTTGAGAATCCCCACCCTCCCTTCCGCCGGCATCACGCGGAGCGTGATGGCTACACTCCCGAATTGCGCAATCCCGGACAGTCGAGGACGCTGCACCTTAAGCTCATGGTTTGGCGAAAGTGATCCGAATCGCCGGCGCATCGACGAGCGGGATCAAATCCGGACCCGAGAAAAGTACCCCGACGAGTTCCCGTTTGCCCACGGCCTCCGTCGAGAGCGTGCCCGGCGGCAGACTCACCTCGTACTCTTCGCCGGGTCCGAGATCGGCGAGATACACCCGGCGAACTTCGAACGATTCTTCCCGGTCGCCGACGACGGTTCGCGAGCGCAGCGCCAGAATGAGCGTACCGGGCGCCACGACGGCGAGGGTCGGGTGCGTCACCGGGACTTTGTCCTCGCTGGCCCGAGCCGATAGGTAGTGCGGCGAATCGTTCTTGATGCGGATTCGACAGCGGCCGTCCGGGTAGTCCGAGAGCGGTGCGACGATGGCTTGCGAGGTCGGGGCGCTTCCTGTTGGAATCGAATCGACGACGTGGAAACTCTGCTTGCCGAGGTTTTCACCCGTGAGGCGATCGCGGAAGAACAGCTTCCATTCGCCCGGTTGCGCGGGCGCGCGGACCGTGTACGCTCCGAGTCCGGGGCCGTAGACGCATTGTTCGAGGATGCGCATCCACGGGCCGGTCGCGCGACTTTGCGAATCGAGCCAAATCGCTTCGACCGCACGGTTGTCGGCGACGATCACCGTCTCGCTCAAATTCAACCGCGGGCAAATCACGGCATTCGCCGGGACGGTGATCGCCGGGCGGATGCCGCGCTCCAGCAATTCCGCGCGGGTGACCACCGGGAACCGCGGCGCACTCGCATCGATCCGCCAGATACTCCACCCGTCGGCCAATTCGACATCGCGTTTCAACCACGGCAGCTTCGCCAGCCACGGCGATCGTTTCAACGATGCTTCATCGAACGCGAACGCGTTGTAGCCGAGCGTGACCAGGAACTGCAAACCCGAAGGGCTCAAGTCGTGGTAGCCGGTGCTCAGCAGTTGGAGGTCGGCGTAGACGAAGGCGAACTCGGCCCCGTTCAGGGTGCGGTGGCGGTGTTCGAAGGCGTACACCAAGCTCTGCCAGTGCCAGACTTCCCCCCAGCAATATGTCTGATCGGTCGACGGGAGCGCGACGAGCCGGACGTCGTCGGGCTGCGCTTTCAGCCAAGGCACCCACGCGGGGATAGTCGGTTCCACCGAGGGCAACCGCAACCGCGACGCGTCCTTCCAGTCGAAGGCCAGCAAGCCGAGAATTGCCAAAACGATTACCGCCTTGAGACGCTTGTTCGGAATCGATGCGATGACACGATTCCACACGACCGCCGCCGACACCGCGACGAGCGGAAGTGCCACCAAGCCCGCGCGTCCGTAGCACCGGAACTGCGGGGTGAGATCGTAGAGCAATGCCCCGGGGCCACCGGCCATGCCGAGGACGACCCATATCGCAATCAATCCCACCATACGGTCCAATACGACCGGTCGTTCGAGTCCGAAATCCGATCCCCGGAGTCGCATCCCCGCGAACAGGCCCAAGCCCAATAACGCCGTCGCACCGTAGTAATTCCAGCCCCCGCTCGCGTTGCCGTAGCGGTCGAAGATCGCGCGGACGTGGTTGTCGAGCGGCGTATCGGCGAGGGCGCTACCGTTCGGGACCGCTTTCCGACCGGACGCTTCCAAGCGCGCTTCGGCCGCCTTGGTCTGCGGCCGGGTGACGTACTGCCACGGTTCGGCGCTGTAGGTCCACACGTCCGCGTAGTCGCGCTGGGAGAAGAATTTGGCCAGCGTCGGATTCTTGGTCCCCGACCAAACGGGGGCTGTGCCGAGGGTCGCCAGCGCGATGGCCGCGAGGATCGCGCACAGCGTGGGGAGTACGTGCCGGCGTGTGAGCGTTCCCGTGATCAGACAGCCGAGCCACCAAACGGTCAAGCCGAGCACCGAGAAGAAACCGAAGTGGAACGAGGCGAGCAAGGTCCCGGCGGCGGCGAGGCCGAGCCGGATTCCGCGGCGCGGAGTCGGCGCGTCGAGGTAGCGGGTGAAGCACCAAAACGAGAGGGTGATCCACGAGTATTTGACGAGGTGTAGATGCTCGTGCCCTTCGAGGCGGATCAGCGTCGGCAGGTTCACGACGGTGAGATACGACGCGAGCGCCCCGGCCCACGTCGAGCGTGTCAACCGTAGCGCGAGCCAAGAAGACGCCCAACCGTTCATCACCAGCGCGGCCATCGCGACGAAGTGGAACGTGCCGACGGGGGACAACACCTGCCCGACGACGGCCCCGATGAGGAGGAGATCGAGTCCTTCGAACAACCCGGGGTTCTTCGCGGCGCCGGTCGGGTACGGAAAACCGACGCGGTCGTCGTCGGCCAGCTTCCACCATGCCCCCTTCAACTCCGCGACCCGGCCCATCTGGTAGACGTAGAAGTGCCCGTCGGGGCCGAGGTTCGCGCGCCGGCCCTTCAGCCACTCGGGGTGGTGAAAGACGACGGC
This sequence comes from Fimbriiglobus sp., assembly GCA_043737155.1. Classification (GTDB taxonomy): domain Bacteria; phylum Planctomycetota; class Planctomycetia; order Gemmatales; family Gemmataceae; genus JALHQU01. The sequence goes on from JAYTBD010000934.1 coordinate 4,762, forward strand.
GAGCACGATCGGCAGCGCGGCGAGGAGCAACAATCCCAAGCGGTTCGTGGACATGATCGCCCCGGTTACGAATCGCGCACGAGGCACGCGTGGAACGCATCGAACAGATTCATCGGCGCGAGCACCCGCTCGAAGCGCCGCGTCCAAGTGTGGGCCGGACGGCGCAGGGCGAACTCGTAGAAGTACCGGCCGGCATAGCCGAGCGATTTCCAGCGGCTTCTGTAGCGGTAGTCGAGCATCCGCAACCCGACGCGCGCCGACGCGCGCCGCAGTGTGTCGCGCGCGAAGTAGGACAGGTGGTACGGCCCGTAGAAATGCCAAGCCCGGCCGAGCAATCGCGCCGACAAGCTGCCGACATCCGGACTGGAGAGAAAGAGCTTTCCGCCGGGCTGCAATCGGCGGGATAACTCCGCCAAGAATTCGACGGGCCGCTCCACGTGTTCGAGTACATCGAACGACGTGATGGCCATGTAACGGTCATGCGGGAGGACGAGGTCGGGATTCAACATCCCTCGTTGAAACGCGGGATCGCCCTGTAAGAACCGCTCGAAGAGCGCGTCGCTCGGTTCGAGACCGAATGCGGGCACGCCCTCTTGCCGCAGCCAGCGCACCCATTTTCCGCTACCGCAACCGACGTCGAGCACGGGCTGATTCTGCAAGGGTTGGAAGCGTTCCATCCACTTCCGCGTCGCCCGGAAATTCGCCGCGTCCGCCGCTTCGACATCCAGGTATTGCAAATAAGCCGGCTCGAAATCGCCGAGTGCGTTCTCGAGATTCGGATTGGCGGATGGCGTGGCGAAGTGGAAATGACAACAGCGGCAGCGCCAATACGGCGCCCCGCCTTTGTGGAATAGCAACACCGTGGACGCGCTGTCGCAGAGCGGGCAGGTCGGCGTCATCGGGCCTTCTCGGCCAGCACGCAGAGGTTGATCATCCCGCCGCGCAGCATTTGCAATCGGCCGTCGCACCAGCGGGAGACCCGGTTCAACGGCAATTGGAAGGGGAACAAATGCAAACCGCGCTCGCGCTTCAAAATCATCCCGGAACTCAGCAGCGTCTCGCGGACTTGGCCCCACGACAGAAATCGCTCGTACCCGTCGAACGGGCGCAGGCGGAGTTTGGTCGCCAGATGCACCACCGGTTGCCAAATGCGGTTGGGCGTGCTCAGCGAGAGCAAGCCGCCGGGTTTGAGCACCTTCGCCATCTGCCGGATCGCCTCGCGCGGATCGGGCGTGTGCTCGATGCACTCGGACGACACCACGGCGTCGAAGCGGTTCACCCCGAATGCGCCGGACAGATCCAACGCGTCGGCCTGCACGCACTCGCAGCCGACCCGTTCGCGCGTGAGATCGAGCAGCCGCGTCCCGATGTCGGTGGCCGTGACCTTGGCTCCGCGGGCTTGCAGGCGCTCGCTGAACTGCCCGAGGCCGCAGCCGACATCGAGGACCGAAGCCCCCGCGAGCCGGTCGCTCGGCAGGAAGTCATCGACCAGCGTTTCGAGCCGGCGCTGGGTATCGTAGTTCGAGAGCAGATCGCCGAAGCGGTCGGCCAATCGGTCGTGACAGAGTTCGCGGGGATCGAGGACGCGCACCGGTTTGTTCCTGTATGAATGAGTCGGATCAACCGGCTTGGCGGATCTCGTCCGCCGGGT
>JAYTBD010000935.1:0-2579 GCA_043737155.1 Fimbriiglobus sp.
CCTTCGGCGGTGAAGCCCGGGCCTTCCGCATCGAGCGTGAGGATCTTCCCCGAGGCGTCGAGCGATCCGTCGTAAATCCAAAGGTGGGTCATCATCGAACCGATGAACGTGCCGAGGAAGCGCTTCTTCGCGGGATCGTAGCCGAGCGTGATGATCGTGTAGCCGATGCCGCCGCCGGGCATGTCGCCTTTGCCTTCGCCGATGGTCCAAACGCCGCCGAGGGAGCGGACGCTCTCGGTGCCGGTGTTCTTCATCGCCGGTTGACCGGGCCCCATGTTGCAATCGCTTTCGTACGTCCAATCGCCGATGAGTTTTTGCAGCCAGTGGTGTTCGCTCTGCGGTTCGACGTGCATGGGGTGCTCCGGTGCGGGGATGTGGGATGCTGGATTAGATATTGACGCCGAACATCGGTGAATGAGAATCCTCTTGTAGGGCGGGTGGAGTCTTCGGAACCCGCCGCGGCGAGAAAGTGACGCACCGCTGAAATTCGCAAAGCTTCTTCTACCCCGGCGGCGGGTTCCGAAGACTCCACCCGCCCTACGAAGATGGCAGAGACGTCAGTTGAGGCACGGGCGAAGGCGGCGCCACTGGCTTCGGCGCCAAACCGAGCATGTACGGTTTCTCCACGAGGCGGTAGAGCAACCACGCCCCGGCGGGCACCGCCACGATGCACACCGCCCCGGCCGCGATAAAACTACCCGCCTCGCGCACATTGATCGGCAGCAGCGTTTCGAGCGCGAACACCATCCGCATGATCGGCATGTGGACGAGGTACAAGCTGTACGAGAAATCCCCGAACCAACCGAAGCCGCGCACCGCGGCGGAATCGACGGCGCCGGCCGGCCTTGCGATTAGGAAGCCGACGACCCCGCACGAACCGATGGCCAGCGCGATCTCGTGGACCGCCCAGCTCAGTGGGTGCGCCGTCCCCGCGACCCCGGCGGCGAACCCGACCAGCGCCAGCAGTCCCATGTTCCGCCGCGAGAACGGCCGCCCGGCCGCGAGTCGCTCGGCGAGCGCCATTCCCAAGAACCATTCGAAATAGCGGCGCAGGAAGAACCACTCGAAGTTCTCCTTCACCCCCTCGAAAACCCCCGGTGTCGGCACCGTCGCGAAAAGCACTTCCGCGATCAGGAGCATAACGGCGACCGGTGCGAATCCCCTGCGCCGGCAGACCCACAGCAGCAGCGGGTACGCCAAGTAAAACTGGACCTCGTACCAGAGCGTCCAATAAACTCCGTTCAAGCCCAAAGCCTGCGGTTGTAGCGGGAGCAGGAAAAGGGCGTTGACGCCGACCCAACCGAAGCCCGAGGAATCGAGGATGGTGTCGAGCGTGAGCCCGGTTTCGCCGAGCGGACGGCGCCAGCAGATGTTCATGAGGAAGTAGGCGAACGCCGCGACGAACAGACTGGCGAAGAAGGCCGGATAGAGCCGCCAGAATCGCCGGGTGGCGAAGGGTCGCAGTTCCAGCCCGTCGGCGCCACTGCGATGGAAGCGCTTGGCCTGCGGCAGGTGGATGCAGAACCCGCTGAGGACGAAAAACAGCCCGATGCCGGCGTAGCCGAAGCCGAACAGCGGTAGGGTGGCGAACACGTCGGTCGGCGTGTCGGCGCCGAGCGGCAAGGTGTCGCGCGGATCGGCCTGCCGGGAGTAACCGGGATAGAAAGTGTTCCAGAGGTGGTAGGCGAAGACCCACAGGGCCGCGAAGCCGCGCAGGGCGTCGATGGAGCGGAAGCGCATCGGCATGATAGGCGGAGTCTAGCACGAATTTTGGAGCAAGCCGTATTTGTCAAACGCGATCCCGTGACCGACGAGCCGCTCATCGACGACGTCCCGACGGGGTTCGCAATCGTCGACGGCAAGCGCGCTTTGCATTTTGGTGACGAAGCGGGCCAACGCTTGAAAGCTCACCTCGTCGTTTCGCAATCACCTCCCCTGTCCTAAACTATTTCTCGCAGCGCCCCTAGCAAACGGTCGATCTCACCGGGGGATCCCACCGTGATCCGCAAGCCGTCGCCGTAGCCCGCGTAGTCCATGTAGCGCACCAAAATCTCCCGCTCTTTCAACGCTTCGTAGATCGGTTTCACCGGCCGATCCGTGCGCCGGCACCAGAGGAAGTTCGCCTGGCTCGGAGTCACGTGGAAGCCGAGTTCGGAGAGCGCCACGCTCAGGCGACCGCGTGTGGCCAAGATCTTCGAACGCAGTCCCGCATAATAGTCTTGATCGCCGATGGCCGCGGTCGCCGCCGCGAGGCTGAGGACGTCGCAGTTGTACGAGTCCTTCACTTTTGACAACTCCCGGATGATCGCCGGCGCCGCGATGGCGAAGCCGAAGCGGATCCCGGCGAGCGCGTAGAACTTGCTGAACGTCCGCGTGATCACCAGATTCGGCAACTCGGCCAACAGCGATACGCCATTGTCCTCGGCGAAGTCGGCGTAGGCTTCGTCGAGGACGAGCGTCCCCGGCACTTGTCCGGCGAGTGCGACGATCTCCGGCGGGCGGAGCACGGTCCCGCTCGGCGAATTCGGATTCGCCAAGAAGGTCAGATGCGTACCCTTCAACGGCCACGGCTTCGGCGC
>JAYTBD010000936.1:0-2577 GCA_043737155.1 Fimbriiglobus sp.
TGCTTTCACCTTATCGCAACCTCGCGGATCAACCGAGCGATGAGCGGATCGAGGAGTTCACTCGGATACTCAAAAGCGCCGGGCTGGCCGACGACAAAGAGGCCGCGGAGATTTTGTCGCTCGCGCGCACGAACCTCCGCGTGCTGGTGAAGTTCGTGCCCGACCGCCGCATTGCCGGTATCGCGCCGGTCGGCCCGACACTCGGCTATCTCGCCCCCGCTATCGCGGGTAGCCCCGACCCGAAGGGCGGCACCGAAGCGACGATCGACGTCGTGTTCGGCATGGCCCGCGGAGTCTTCTACGCCCTCGACGCCCACACCGGCAACCTGCTCTGGGGACGCAAACTCCACGCGGACGGCGCCGACCCCAAGACGATGGATCTGCCGCTGCGGGTCATCCTCGCCGATGGCGCCATCGACTGGGTATTGTTACCGTCGAACCTCGACGGCCAGCCGGCGATCACCGCCCACCGCACGCGCACCGGCGAGGCGATCTGGCACCAGTCGCTGCCGCAGCCCTGCTTCGGGCAGCCCGCGCTCATCGGCACTCAACTCTTCGTCCCGCTCCTCGATTCCATCGGGACCATCCTGCATCTCGACGTCGCCTCGGGCGAACTGTTCGGCGCTCTGGCGCTGCGCCAACCCATCGGCGGCGGCTTGGCCGTGCTCCCCGGATTGAGGAGCGACCACGGGTTCCTCATCGCCCCCGGCGATGCGCGCCGGGTGTTCGTGCTCGAGTGGGGCCGGCTCGACGCCGACAACCGCCGCGAACCGCTGACGTGCGTGCGCAGTTTTGCCACCGACCACCAGAAGGATGCGGTGCGGGTCGAACCATTGATCACCTCCGGCGGCGATGTCGCCGCGCCATCGCGGCTCACCCTGTGCGAAGGAGACGGCCCGGCCGCGATGAAGATTCGCAGCTTCTCGCTGCCCACCATCGACGAATTGAGCAAACTCCAAACCGAGGGGGATGTCCGCATCGAAGTGCTGGCCGAAACGCGCGTCGCCGGCTGGTGCTGGTTCGCCCCGATCTCCGACGGCGAACGCGTGAGCATCAGCACCGACGCCGGGGCTTTCGTGGCGCTGGGTGTGAATCAGGCGGGCAACGCCGACCCGGGATTGTTCACGCTCCCCGGTCAACCCCCCGCGAAGGAGCAGGATCAAGTCTTCCGGTCGCAGGTCATCGCCCAAGACGAGGACGCCGTATGGGTGTTGCTCGGGAACCAGCTCGTGCGATTGAAGGTCGCCATCGATGGGCCGAAAGGATACCGGCTCGAATCGCGCGGCGAGACCCGCAAACTCGGTGAGCCACTCGCCCGGTCGCAAGTCCGGCCGGCGCTGAATCGGGCCTACGTCACCTATCGGCCGAGCGCCGGCGGGGCCGTGCGGATGATGGCCTTCGACCTCGACACGGGAAGTCCCGCGTGGGAACGGCAACTAGGGGCGAGCGCGGTTCACACGCCGATTCCCCTGTCGAACCAGGAGTATCTCCTCGTCGATGCCTTCGCCGGCGTACATCGCATCGGCAAAGATTTGCAGATCGATACCGTCGCGCCGCCCGCCGAGAGCGCGACTTCCCCCGCCCGCGTCGCCGTGTCCGCCGATGGCAAAGACGTTTGGACGCTGCTATTCGAAACGGGCACCGACGGCACCAAGTTGAAGTTGCAGAAGTTCACCGACGGCAAGAGCGCCGGTGTCACCGCGGTGTCACTGCTCGATCAACCCGCGGGGGAAGCGCTGGTACTCGGATCGCAGTTGCTGGTGCCGTTGGCCAACGGCTACCTCTACCGCATCGACATCGCGGACAAGGCGTTGAAGAAGAAGAGCGTCTGGCGCGGGGCCACGGTCCGCGGCGCGACGACGTGCTTTTTGTCATCCGCCGGCGCGGAAGGGTTCCTCGCGTCGGATGGCAACGCCGAAGTGAGCCTGTATTCGTGGCCGGCGGATAGAGAGGAAACATCCCGGCTCGCCGGACCGTGGGCTGCGCGCGGCAAAGTCAGCCTGCCCGCGTTTTGGATCGGCAGCGGCGAAACGAAACTCATCGTCACCGGCAACGACGCGGGCGGCATCTGCCTCTTCGACCAAAACAAACCCCTGCGCGATCCGATCCGCACGTGGAAGGGAAACCCGAAAGGACCGATCCCCGAGGGCGCGGCAACGCAGCAATTCTCGCTGGTCGAAGGCGACGACGGCCCGCGGCTCGTCTACTCGGTGAAGAAGGAATCGCTGGTGTGCCTGAATCCCATCGCCGATGCACCGGGGTGGATTGTCCGTCCCCCCCTTGCGGACGCCGGCGAGATCCTCGGTTGGACGCGCGAGGCGGATCGACTGCTCGTCTCGTATCAGTCGGGATTGGTTCGGGCGTTGAGCGCGAAGACGGGGAACGCCGTCGAAGAAACGGAAACGGATCGCCCCGCTTCGGAAGTGGCGGCGATCCGTTACGGAATGGGTCGGCTGCTCCAAGCGAATCCGGACGGTACCGTCGGCGCGACCGAGATCATCCCGATTCCGGGGGTGAAATGATCCGCCATCGTAACTGCGGTGCGATGAGCCGGGTCGCGTGAGCGCCCGGAGTTTG
>JAYTBD010000937.1:0-2573 GCA_043737155.1 Fimbriiglobus sp.
TATTTGCTGCAGCACGCCCACAACCCCGTCGATTGGTATCCGTGGGGCGCCGAAGCCTTCGCCAAAGCGAAGAAAGACGGCAAGCTGATCTTCCTCAGCATCGGCTATTCGTCGTGCCATTGGTGCCACGTCATGGAGCGCGAGACGTTCGAGAACGCCGGCATCGCCAAGGTGCTCAACGAGAACTTCGTGTGCATTAAGGTGGATCGCGAAGAGCGCCCCGACATCGACGATGTTTACATGACTTCGCTGCAAGTCACCCGCGTTGGCGGCGGTTGGCCGATGAGTTTGTTCCTGACGCCGGAGGGCAAACCGATCTTCGGCGGCACCTACTTTCCGCCCGACGACAAGAAGATCGGCGAGGACACGATACCCGGCTTCAACTCGATCTTGAAGACGGTGATGGGTCTGCACAAGGACAAGAAGAAGGAAATCTACGACCAAGCCGACCACGTCGCGGAATTGACGAACGACGCCCTCGACCGGAATTTGCGGATCGTGAGTTTGATCGCGCTCGACGCCGAACTGGTGAAGGACGCGGCCGAGGCGTGCGAGTTCGACCCCGAACACGGCGGCATCGGAGTCAAGGCCCGCGCTTTCAAAGGGACCAAGTTCCCCCGTGTGGCGGCGTTGCAATTCTTTCTGCAGCAAGCGGCCAAAAAAGGGAACGAGGCACTTGCCAAGAATCTGGAGATCACGCTCGACAAGATGGCGATGGGCGGAATCTACGACCACCTCGGCGGCGGCTTCCACCGCTACAGCACCGAGCGCACGTGGACGGTGCCGCATTTCGAAAAGATGCTCTACGACAACGCCCAGCTCGTCGAGCTTTACGCCGAGGCCTACCGGCGGAAGCCGAACGAATTTTACAAGCGCGTCATCGAAGAGACATTGGTATTCGTGGCCCGCGAGATGACCGCGCCCGAAGGTTGGTTCTATGCGGCCATCGACGCCGACAGCGAGGGCAAGGAAGGGGAGTTCTACGTTTGGACCGCGAAGCAACTGGAGGCGCTCCTCGGCACCGGCGACGATGCCAAGCTCTTCCGCGCGACCTATACGCTGGAGAGACCAAATTTCGAAGAGAAGCAGTTCATTCTCCGCACCGATACACCGCTCGCCGATGCCGAGCTTTTGAAGAAGCTCGAACCGCTGAAGAAGAAGCTCTTCGAAGCGCGGGCCAAGCGCGAGCGACCGTTCTTGGACACGAAGCTGATCACGGCGTGGAACGGGCAGATGATCGCGGCGTACGCCAAAGCGGGGGAAGTACTGAAGGAGCCGAAGTACGCGCAAGCGGCGGTGAAGGCGGCCGAGTTCCTGCTGAAGAATCTGCGCGATAAGGACGGCCGATTGCTGCGCATCTACGCGGCCAAGCCCGGCGAAAAGCCGAGTGCGCGCGTCCCCGCATTTCTGGACGATCACGCGTTTCTCGTCCAAGGGCTGCTGAATCTGCACGCCGCGACCGGCGAGAAGAAATGGCTCGACGAAGCCAAGGCTCTCGCGGCGCTGCAATTGAAATGGTTCGGCGACGACAAGCGCGGCGGCTACTTCAGCACGGCCCACGATTCCGAAAAACTCTTCGCGCGCGGCAAGGACAGCTACGACGGCGCCCAACCCTCCGGCAACGGAATCTCGGCGCGGAACCTCCTGCGGCTCGCCGCACTGACCGGGGATAAAACCTATCGCCAGCAGGCCGAGAAGTTGGTGAAGCTTTACGCGGCGACGCTGAAAACGAATCCGACTTCCGTGCCGCTCATGGCGGAGGCGGTCGATGCGATCCTGGCGATCGGCGGTTTCGCGCCCGATGCGGTGGAAATGAAAATCGAAGCGCCGATGCCCCCGGCCAATCCGAAAACCTCGGCCGATGTCACGGCCATCGCCCTTCAAGCCGACGCCATCAAAGACGGCGTGCAGAGCTTCTCCGTGACGCTGGCCGTGGCGAAGTCGTGGCACCTCTACGCGAACCCGCCGCTCAGCAAAGACTTGGTCGAGAGCGCGACGACCATCGAAGTCTTGATCGATGGCAAAGTCGCCGAAGCCAAGATCGACTACCCGGAGGGCGAAGGGTATAAGGATGCACTCACCGGCTACCGCATCTACAAGGGGACGATTGTCATCCGCGGCAGTGTCAAGGCGACCGGCAAGCTGTCGGTCCGCGCGAAGATCGTCGCTTGCAACGACAAGACTTGCTTGCTCCCGTCGACCCTCAAGGCCGAGGCGAAGTAGCCAGGCCATGATCGACCCCCACGCGAAGCGGACCCCCGAGGAACTGATCCGGCTCGCCGGCGCGACCGCGGATCGCGCCGCGCAACTGAAGCTGCTCGACGCGTTGATCCACCGCACTTACCCCGGCCCGCAGAGCATGAAAGCGTTCCAAGCGCTCGCCGCGATGGGGGCCGCGGGATCGCATTTGGCCCTCGATTTCGTGGCCCGGATGCCAGACCCGGTACCCAAGGGCGTCCTGCTCTTGGCGGCGCAAGCGCTGCCCGATCGAACCAATCTGCTCCCGCTGCGGCTGGCGGTCGCGGGCAAACTGCTCGGCTCGCTCCCCGATTCGATGCAGGCCGTCGGGCCGA
>JAYTBD010000938.1:0-6378 GCA_043737155.1 Fimbriiglobus sp.
GCGCGGGCGCGGATGCGCGGGGCGCCGGCGTCCTTCCCTTGGCGGAGTTCGCCCGACTCCGGGAAGTCGACGAGTTCGATGTGCGACCGCCGCGGCCACGGGGTGTTCTTCATCAGCAGGTTGCGCTCGGCCCAGATCGAACAGACGTCGGCGAGCTTGTGGCCGGCGCGCTCGGGCTGAAACGATTTCGTGCCGAGGGCGTGGATGCCGAAAGCGGAGCCGGTGCAGAGGAGCAAGATGAGCGCGGCGATGACCGCTTTCGACCATAGCCGCTTCCACCGGAACACGCCGATGACGTTGACCCGGCCGACGCGCTCGTGGGCCTCGTTGATCGTGTTCTGGACCATCTCGCGCGAGTAGCCCTGCCGTTCGGCCTTGTCGATGTCGGAGAGTTCGATGGCGGTGATGAGGCGATCCCGCAGCAGCTCGGGGTGCCGCTTTTCGAGGACGAGCGCCAGCGAGGTATACGAGAGATCCTTGTTGATGAGCCGGTACAGGCGGACGGTGATGTAGGCCGCGAGGATGCCGAGCATGAGCAGGATGAACGCGAGTCGGAGGCCCCAGCCCGAGTGCAGGGCATAGTCGATGCCGGTGGCTTTGAAGACGCCGTAGTCGAAGGCGATCCAGCCGACGAACCAGAGGACGAGGAACAGGCCCGTGAACAGCAGGACGTCGAGGGCCACGAAGATGCGGATGATACCGCGCAGCCGGAGCAACGGATTGGAAATCCGTGCGTCCAGGTTCCGGCTGCGGTCATCGGTCGTGGTTCGCTTCGCCATATCGGATTCACCAGCGGTGGTTCTTCGGGGATCACGCCAATCGCAGCAGTTTACGCGAGAGCCATTCGATGCAGAGGAACGTCACGATCACCATCAGGGCGATGGCGATGGGGAAGGAGTAGCTGCAATACACGAGGAACGCCCCTTGGAGGCCGATGAAGAGCGCCCCCATCCGGGAGGCTTGGGCGCGGAACATGTCCGAACCCCAAAATAGGAACATCCCGAGGACGCTGACCAGCAGCGGCAGGAAGATGATCGCCGCGAGCACCAGTTCCACGATGCTCCCGACCGTGTTTTGCTGGCTGACTTCGACGGAGAAGAAGCCGAGCACGCCGTAGGCGAGGAATGCCGTCGAGGTCAATTGGCCCAAGATTAGTAAGCCGAGGCGCAGGAGTTGGGCGAGCAGCCCGCTCCATTGCCCGAAGACGATGAGCAGGATCGTGGCCAAGAAGAACGGCACAGAAGCGAGCGTCCCCAAGCGGGCGATGTTGGCGACGTTGCCGTATTCGGCGCTCGGCGCGAGTTGGTCGTGGGCGATATCGCGCAACTTCCCGTTAGGTTCGTATTCGTCGTCCCAAAGGTCGTCGATGCCGCCGAGGTTCCGCTGCTTGTTGTATTTCTTGTCCATGCAATCCGGGATGATCGCGACCCGTTCGGTCTCGCCCAGTTTCATCGTGAGCCGGGCTTTGGTCGCGTCGGAGTTGGCCCCCATTAGTTTCTGGAGCTTGGCATCGTCGTTGAGCTTGCCGCGGATTTCCTCGGCCGTCCCGGCCATGCGCTCCAGCGCGGCGAAGTCGGGCCGGGTTTCGTCGAGTTCGGGGTCCGACTTGCGGACGATGAACTCCGCCTCGAGCATGTCGCCGGGGGAATCGGGGACTTCGACGGTCGCTTTGTATCGGACGTCGCCGTGCGGGAACTGTTTGGCGTTCGCCGTGACTTGGCCGGTGTAGTACCCCTCGAACTTCTCGCCGCCCTTGCGGGGTTTCAACTCGAACGGCCCGAGGGGCGGCAGCGGGATCTGCTTGGTGGGATCTTTCGGGTCGGCTTCGGTCAGGCGTTCGTTGTTGGCGTTGTACCGGGTGATGATGAACTTCGGACTGATGGCGTTCTCCGGGTACGCCTCCCCCGACGGCTGCAGCACGCGCGCCTGGATCCGGATCGGCCCGCCCGCGGTGAATTCTTTGTTCAACAGCAGCCGGCCGCGCGCGGCTTTGGCCTCGCGCTTGGCCGAGAGGTAGCGGGTGAGCTTGAGCCAAAAGCGGTCGAAGTAATTGGGGTCGGCGGCCCGCAAGCGGTACGTCTCGCCGGAGCCGATCCAACCCGACCGGCCGGTGCCCGATTGGGACACCACGAACCACGGCTGCATCTTCGCGGTATTCTGATCGCCCGCATCGACGAACTCGGCCAGCACCGAGGCCCCCGGCTTCACGGCTTTGACCGGGTAGTACGAGAAGATGCCGCGTTTGAGGCTGAGCTCCTCGCCCGCTTTGTCGGAGGCGATGAAGAATTTCTCCCATCCCGCCGTCGGCTTGTCCTGCCGGCCGTCGTCTTCGAGCTTGAGCAGGTCCGCTTCGGTCGTCGGCTTCAAGTTCAGCCGGCGCGGCGTCCGCGGCACACCTTTCTGACGGACTTTGACGATATCGTCGGGCACCACGGGCAGCACGTTGAGCAGCGGCTTCAACCGGCCGTCTTCTTCCTCGGTGCGGGCGAATTGGAACGTGTGAAGCGGCGCGGCCACGAGCAGAAATCCGCCGCCGAGGTTATTGACCCACGTTTCGACGTTCTTGATCGCCGCGTCCGGGATGCGGTACTGCCCGGCTTTGTCGCGCTCGTTCCAGTCGAAGTCGAGCGCGATGATGAGGTCGTACTCGTCGAGGTTGTAGAACTTGGCCAGCTTGCCCTCGGGCGTATCGGCGATGACTTTCTTGGTCGTGTCGAGCCGATCGGGGAAGCGGGTCAGCAAGCGCTCCGGCGGAACGTCTTGGACGATCTCGCCCGTGATGCCGCCTTCGGTCTGGAGGTAGATGCACAACTCGGCCCGCTTCTCGCCCATTTCGCGGACGAGCAGCGTGCGGAGCGTTTGGTATTCGCGGTTCGGGCCGCTGGCGATCATCAGCACGCGGACCGGCTTGTCTTCGACCTGCATCGTGCGGATCGGGCTGACGTGGAATTCGTCGGCGAAGATCTCGCGCTTGTCGCGGGCCACCTTGGCTTGGAGTTGGAACGCCCCGGTCTTCAACTGGAAATTGCGTCCGACTTTCTTGGACGGTTCGATGAGTTCTTTGCCGGTCGGATCCTTCGCCAGTTCGTCCGAGTCGAGGGTGAACTCGGCCAAGGCGTGCGGCGGGTCGCCGGGGGCGAAGGTGATCTCCTTGCTCATCCGGTGCGTCGGCTCTTTCTCCACCTTCGGATCTTTGCCCGGGAGGTACAAATCGAGGAACACGGTCATGGTCTGGTTCTGCAGGCCTTTGCCGTCGACTTCGACGAGGATCTTTTGCGGTTCGTCCGGCTGCGTGCTATCGGGCGAGGCCAAGTCGGTGATGACGATCTCGACGTTCTCGCGCTTCTCGCCCACGGCGATGGTGAAAATCGGGATCTTCTCTTTCGTCGCCCGGTCGCGCAGCTCGCCGATGGCCGAGTCGGAGCCGAGGTTGCTCCGGCCGTCGGAGAAGACCACGATACCCTGCACCATGTTGGACGACTCGCGGTTCACCGCGGTCATCAGCGAATCGGGGACGTTCGTCCCGAGCACCAGCGAGCGCGCCACATCGACGCGCTTCTCGAGTTTGCCCCGGTTCGACGCGAGGATGACTTTGTCCTCATCGCCCAAGAGCGGCGGCAGGACTTCCTCCGCGGCGGCCTTGGCGTACTGCGTCGCCCACTCGGCGTTACCCGGTTCACCGACCTTCCACGCCGGCATCTTCTTCAGTTCGACCTGCCCCGCTTCGGAGATGCCTTTGATCGCGTAGGGTTTGAAATCGTAACTGGTCCACGATTCCCATTCCTCGCGGCTCCAGTTCTTCGCCCCTTGGCCGAGTTCGTCGCCCGCTTCGTCCAAACGGGTGCCGAAGCGGTAGATGAAGACGGGGTTCTTCTCCGTGAGCCGGGCGACGAACTTCACGTCGTCGTCGGTGAGGAAGTCGAGCACTTTGGCGAGTCGCGTCTTCGGCTTCACCCCCGGCACCCGGGATAGCTCGTCCGAAATATTCGCGATGCTCGGCGACACGTCGATGACGATGAGCACGCGCGAGCGCTTCTCGGTCTCTTCCCAAGTTTGAATCGCCGGGAGTAAGAAACAGGCGAGGAGCGCGACGTACACGCACATCCGCAGCGGGGCGAGCAACAGCGCCCACAATCCGATGGTGTGGGCATCCTTGATGTAAAGCAGGACCGTCAGCAGACAGCCTGTGATCAGCGTGCTCGCGGAGAGCACCCACCAGAGGAGTTCGCCGTCGACTTGGCGGGCCACGCCGACGCAGATCGCGGGGATGACGAATAGCGCCGCTTGGGTCCCCGCGAGGAACCACTTGAACACCGAGATCCCCCGCTCTCGGCCGCCGAAAATTGAGCGCGCGGCGAGGCCCAAGCCGACGAGCACCAAGATCACGACCGTGCCGAGCCAGTAGGCGTTGCCGGGGAAGGCCGCGTACTCGGGCGCGGCGAACGGGAAGGCCTCGCCGAGGCGGCGGAGGATGAACACGCTCTCTTGGGTCACGCCGGGCTGGGCCATTGGTATCTCGTCCGTCGATCGGTGATTCGGGGAAGTCCTTCGCAATCGGTCAGTCTGCGTTCGCCGGCGTCGGGGCGGTCGATTTCCGCATCGCCGCGGCGGCCGACGGCGACTGGTTGCCCAACCCCTCGGCGTTGGCATGGTAGCTCAACCGCACGGCCATGGCCTGCTCCATCAGCAGCACGAGCAGGAACACCAAGAACAACCAGCCGAGTTCGGTGAGGTCGGTCTTTTTGTTCTTCAACTTGTCGATCCAGTCGGTCTCGTCGGGGGCGTGGATTTCGACGCCGGGGGATTGCTGGGCGATGTCGTCGGTCGAAGCGCGGAGGAGTTCCCCTTCGCGGACCGAATCGATGTTCACGGGCACGGCGCGGTACTCTTTGATCTCGAGCTTCTCGCCGGGGTTGGTCGGGTTGGTCGGGTCGGCCCGCTGCTGCGTCAGCTCGAACAGGTGGACGCCGGGCTTCTTGGTATCGCGGATCTTGGCGACGAGCATCTCGCGGGGCACGGGCTTGAGTTCTTCTTTGTCCCCCTCTTTGACGAGGACCATTTCATCGAACCGCTCGACGTCGAGGGCGTCCTCTTTGTCGGCGACTTTGAGCGGCGCGGGATCGACGAGCACGCCCGGCAACTGTCGACCGCCGCCCGGTTTGCCGTCGTGCGTGACGAACGCGTAGCGGGCCTTGGCCGCGTAGTTTTCGATGTCGAGCTTCAGTTGAATCGCATCGCCGCAGGAGCGGTTCTCGTCCGAGCCGCCGCCGGACAAATACTTCGTCAACTCTTGCATCACGGGCGAGAACGACGCGCTGCCGGGCTGTTCGGAGGGCCAGTCGGTCCACGCTTCGCCGGCGGTCGTGAAGATCACGCTCACCCGGCCGCGGCCGAATGTCTTGGCCATGTAGAACGGGTCGCCGAACTTCATGGCGTCCCGGAGCCGGCTGAACTCGGCCTTCAAGTCGGCGACCTTCGGGCCGCTCCAAAACTCGCGCAGCATCGCTTCGTCGGGGTCGCCTTCGGACGTCTGATCGCTGAGCAAGCGGTCGAGTAGCGCGGCGAGATTGGACAAATCCCCCTGTTGCCGGGCGGCGGATTTGATTTTCTCTTGGAGCTCGGTCAAGACTTTTGAAAACTTCGCGTAATCCGCATCCTTCGAAGGCAGTTTGTCCACCGCGGCCAAGCTCTGCGCTTCGAAATTGCTGATCGGTTCCTCGTTCGGCATGCAGTAGAGTTCCGAGATCGACTTGTCCTGCCGCCACTTGCCGATGCGCTTCACCGGCCAGTAACGCTTGACGCTGACGAAGCCGAAGAACTTCTCGAGTTTTTCCGATTCCTTGGGATCGTACAGCCCCAATTTGTTGATGTACAAGCCTTCCAGCGCTGGGTGGTAACGCATCGCGGGATCGCGGACCAGAATCTTCTTTTGGAAGATGTTCCCGAACCGTTTGTCTACGAGTTCCATCTCGGTCAACTCTTTGCTCGGCGCCTCCGGCAGCGGCACCGGGAATAGCCCCGTGCCGTCGCGGTAAAGCTCCTTGTTGTACTCGGAGGGTTTGACGTTCGGCCCGAGGAAGAAGCCGACGCCGCCGCCCGCCAGGGTGTACTTCTCCAGCGCTTCGCGCGCCGGCTTCGTCAAGCTCGGCACGTTGAGCATCAAGACGAACGAATACTGGCCTAGGTCGCCCTTCTCCAAGTCGCTCGTCATCCCGGGCGTCCACTGGTAGCCCGAGCCGTTGGCTTGGAAGTGCCCCTTCAAATAAATGCTGTCGCCGGCGCGGGTCTCGCGCACGCTCGGCTGGCCGTCGATCACGAGCACCGGGAGTTTCTTGCGGACCTCGACGACGGTGTGCCGGGAATTGTCGACGGCCAGCC
>JAYTBD010000939.1:0-6360 GCA_043737155.1 Fimbriiglobus sp.
GAGCGCCAGCACGTCGAGTGCGCGCTTGAGTTCCGCTTCGAGCACGGGGTTGGTGAAGCGGACGCGTTGGATGTCCGACATTTTGATGCAGCGCAGGCCTTCGCCGGTGAGGAGGTTCAGCATCTGCGCGTCGAGCTGCGCCGTGCCGACGGCGATCTTTTGAGTTTCAATGCCGACGATGGTGCCGCTCAGATTGCCCGGTTGCGTCGTGGCGCCGGGTTGCATCACGACGTCGATCTTCTCGCCGCGCGTCTGCGTGAGAATCCCCGCGAGGGTCGGCTGGCTGTTCAAATTGATCGCGAAGCTGCTCAGGGTCCGCGCCACCGGTTCGCGGCTGTCGTAGCTAACGGCCGAGACGCGGCCGTTGTCCAAGTCTTGCAGCGTCATCGACTTCAACAAATCGTTGATGTCGGTCTCGGGGAAGGTCAGATCGACGCGGGAATCGTCGGTGACTTTGCCGCTGCGACCGAAGTAGCCGACGCCCGAATTGAACATGACCACTTGGGTGATCTGCAGAGTGACGGCGGGTTTGGGATCGACGTTTTTTTTCTCATCGGCGGAGAGCAGGTAATCGGCACAGATGCCGACGCCGACGGCCCCGGCGAGCGGGGCGAGTAGCAGCCAACGTGTCAAACGCATGGGGAGACTCCGAGAAGGGAGAAGCGGACACCGCCTCACAACCCAGACGATTCGCCCGGTCGAAAGGATTGGGAGTAATGTAACCGAATTGTCACGCGGAGGCAGGGAACTCTGTTCGAGTTAGCCGGACGCGCTAGCGACGGCGGCGATTCGGGTGCTCGATGGGCCAATGAAACTCCGGCACTCGGTTCGTAGCCGTCGCTGGCGCGTCCGGCTAACAAATCGGCCGAGCCGCTTTCATTTCGACCGCCACCCGCCACACTTCCTCGAGTTTTTCCGCCAGCGGCGCCCAGTCGTATTCCCGGAGGATCAACCGCTGCGCTTCGTCGGCCCGGTCGAGCGCCGCATCGGGGTTGGCCATCGTTCCCAGAATTCCCTCGTGCAGATCGGTTTCGTCGCGCGTGATAGTCAAATGGTCCCCGGCGTCCAAGCGCAACCCCTCGGCGCCGACGCGGGTGCTGACGACGGGCGTTCCCATGGCCAGCGATTCGAGAATCTTCAGCCGGGAACCGCCGCCGACGCGCAAAGGCACCACCGTCATGCCGCACGAAGCGAGGAACGGGCGCACGTCCGGCACGTTGGCGAAGACTTGGACGCCGGGCAGTTGTGAGGCTTGCTCGCGGAGCCAATCGGGCGGGTTGCGACCGACGATGGCCAAGCTCGCCCGTGGCTCGGCGGCTTTCACGCGCGGGAAGATCGAGTCGAACAGCAGCCGGACGCCGTCTTGGTTCGGCCGCCAATCGAGGCTGCCGAGAAAGACCATGCGGTGCGAATCGCGTTCGACATCCCGTCGGGGGCGGAAGAATTCGGTGTCGACGCCGTTGTCCACGACTTCGGTCTGTTCGGTGCCGTCGAGCGTATCGCGGATCAGCGCCGCGTCTTCCTCGGACACGGCCACCGTCCACGGGGCGTGGGCGAACGCCCAGCGCTCGAACTTCTCGAACTTCGCCCACTGCTTGCGGACGTACCAACGCTTCACGCTGTTCTCTTCCGTCTCGGTGTAGCGCTTCCAAATCAGACTCTCGACGTTGTGGGCCATGACGACCCACGGGACCCGTCGCAGGCGCTTGCCGAGGGCGCGGCGGAGCACTTGGGCGTAGGGCGTCCACTCGCAATGCCAGATATCGACGGGATTCTGCGCGGCGAACTCCGCCACGGCCGCGACGAGTTCCGGGCTGGTGTGCGTGGCGACCGAGTAGGGCAGCGGCGACAAGAGATTGCCCGCGAGGCGGGCGTAAAACCCGGCGCCTTCTTTACTGGGCACAGCCCGCGGAACCATGACCGTGTCGATGCCCAAACTCGCCAAGACTTTGACGGCCTTCTCCGCTTCCCCCGGTTCGGCGTTGCGATGGCACAGGATGGTGATGCGGTGGCGCTCGGCCAAACGGGAGAGGAGATTGAACGTGCGGATGCGCTTGCCCGAGGTGAGCGGGTAGGGCAGCTCTTCGTCGAGGACGGCGATACGGAGCGAGCGCATAGGCATCCTGCCGGGTGTCAAAGTGTTGCAATCGACCGGTGTATTCTCACCGCAAACCAGATTCACTTGCAAGCCGAAGTATCTTGGCCGACCACCTGAAAACGAGGGAGCATACCAATTCGCCTACCTTGGATCTATGGCATCGCGTGGCCGTAGTTCGCCGATCTGAATTAGGTCGGGAGGGTCGGACGCTAAAATGGAATGTCGCCCGCAGCGGCGTTCTTGCGCAAGAGATACGCGATGTAGGTCACAAGGTCTGATCCCTTGTCTGCAACAGTACTTGAAAAGAAGTCTTTCAGTTCTTCTTTTTGCTTGAGCACTTTCGGATTTGAACCGGCAATCACCACGATCGGATAACCAGTTAAAGGGATTTGGAAGCGACAGAGTTGGCGAGTCTCTCGATCCCTTACGGAGAAAAGGAGGAGGCTATAGTTAGTGAGTTTTTCGTTATCTGTTTCCAAGCTCAATTCAGCAGAGACTGCGCCGTTTGATACGGATTGCACAGCGGTCGCCAACTTCACAACTTCATCATGCAAATCCTTGCTTGCTGAGGAGTTCTTCTTGGTGACTTCGAAAAGGGATTCTCGGAGTAGTTCTTCGATCGTGGGCATTTGCTAGCTCGCTGGGATGAAAATTCGCCCTACCACCGGAAGGTGATCGGATAGCCCCTTCGCGATCCCGTTGACATAGGAAAACGGAAGCGGAATGTCCTTTTCGGTGAGAGTCCCTGCCAAAGGCAACGTCATAACCGACCCCTCATCTAAGTAAGGAACATCTTCGCCCAGAAGACCGCCTGTGACAAGGAAATGGTCAAAGGTACGCCATTCTCGGCTTTTCAGATGATAATAGGTTCCCGCATGGTGACCGGCACCACTACCCGGCTCATGGGGTCGCCGCTCACCCAACATTCGCCATCCCGCATTGTACAGTCGCAGGCGTGCGACGGCTTTATCGGTCGGGTGAACCCTTTGCTTGGCCCATTCCCGGTCGCGAAAAGCATGGAGCCGCTCTTCCAAAACTTTCTCGAATGGCTCGATGTTGAGGTCTCCGATGACGACGACATGGTGCTTCCTATCACTCGGTCGATTCATGAAGTCATAGGCATGAGACGAGACAGTTTCAGCCAACCGGGAGCGTGAGACTTCTGCTGAATCGCCGAATGCGGTCCAATGGCAAAAGATGAAGCGTATGCAATGATTTGGCCTTACACAATCGACGATTGCCATTCCGCGCGTGGTTTCGGGCACCCGTACCCGTACAGCAAGAATTGGAAGGCGATCCACGATGCCCATACCCTCGCGGTAGATAACCGCTACCTGAAAAGCCGTTTCGTCTTGCACGTCAGGCACGATTACCCTGTAACCGGGGAAGACACGTTTTTGCAATTGCTGATCCGCAGCCTGAGTGATCTCGCACAAACCGAGAATGTCGGGTTGATGTCGAACGTTCAAATCGGCCAAGGCTGCATCGAACCGTGAACACTTGGCCTCGTAGGCAGCCAAGCTCAACGGCCATCGATTTTCTCCCGCTTTATCGCCGTCGTAATGCGCGTAGCTGTTTGCGTTCCACCACGCGAAGCGAAGAGGATGCATGCGGCCCCGATACGGCAAATGAGTCCAGTAACTCTTTTCGTATTATTGGTACCGACGCAACGATGCCAGGGGCAATTGCACTGGTACCCTCGCGGGATTGGGTATGGGCGGATCCGAATTGTCGCTTACAAAAGACTCGTCGGATCAACCGTAGAATCCTTTCATCCCAAATCCGAAATTCACCCATGGGCCTCCTGCGAGTCAAAACGACGGAATGCCGCGTGGGCGTGCTCGGTCTGTACAACGCGGGGAAGACCGTTTTCCTCACCTCGCTACTGAACCACCTCGAGCACCACGACCCGGATCGCTTCCAACTCGGCAAGCCCGGTACGAACGTCCGCAAGTTCCGGCTGCACGAGCCCGACGCCGGCTGGGCCGCGTTCAATTACCCCGGCTTCCGCGACGCCCTCGTCCACGGCGGGCGCTGGCCCGAGAAGACGCGCGACCGGTCAATGGCGACTTGCCAATTCGAGCGCTCCGACTGGGCCTTCAGCGATGTGCTTTTGAAGCTTTACGACCTCCCGGGCGAACGCCTTGCCGACGCGGCGATGCTCGGGCGCACCTTCGCCGCGTGGTCGGATCACATCCTGACGCTCATCCGCAACGACACCCCGTATCGCAATGCTTGCGAAGGTTTCCTCGCGGCCTCGGGCGACAAAGACACGTCGGAAGAGAACATCGTCTCGTCGTACAAGCTCAGCTTGGCGAAGTTGATCCTCTCGTTCAAGCCGATGATCTCGCCGTCGACGTTCTTGCTCGACAGGCGCGGGAGTGCGGCCAAGCCATCGACGCCCGAAGAACTCGCCGCGAGTCGGCATTGCGGCCTCGATGCGAGTTCCGAGTTCGCCCCGCTCACGCTCGAATTCCGCGCGGCCAATCCGATTCTCACGGCGCTGTTCGCATCGCGGTACGAGCGCTACAAGGCCGAATTGGTCGAACCTTATTTGCTCGCGCTGAAGTCGTGCCATTCGCTGGTCGTGATCGTCGACGTGATGATGTTACTAGCCGGCGGGGTGGGGATGTACGACGACAATCGCCAGATATTGCACGACTTGTTCAAGGTGCTCGACCCCGGCGAATCGGCGGTGCAAACCGTCGGCCGGCATCTGGCGAAAGCGTTCCTGCCCCATGAACTACGGCCGGGTTGGATCAACCGCGTGGCGTTCGTCGCGCCGAAGCTCGACCTCGTCCACCCGGGTGATCGGGATCGGATGGTGCGATTGTTGAAACAGATGGCCGGCAAACTCGCGGACAACCGCGACGGGCTGAAAGCGAGATACTTCAACAGCGCATCGGCCGTATCGACGAAACTGTTACCGAGCGGGCCGGAGGAGCGTTTGCTGATCGGCATGCCGTATCGCGGGGCCGATGGCAAGAAGATCCCGCCGGGGGCGGAGCAGCGCTTCCGCGTGTCCGAATTGCCCGAAGCATGGCCGGCGAGTTGGCAACCGGGGATGTTCCAGTACCCGGAAGTTTACCCGACGATCCCGATGCGCAAGGACGCTCCGCCGGAGCAAATCAATGTGGACAAGGTCTTGGAGTTCGTGCTGGGTTGAAACTCGTAGGTCACGCTCCGCGTGACGTGCGTCCCGAAAGCGTGTAGCTCGATTCCTCACGGGCGTCACGCGGAGCGTGACCTACAAATTCAATCCACATGCACGAATTCATTCAGGTTGAACAACGCGCGGCACAAGTCCGCGAGCGCATCCTGACGCTTCCCCTTCAGCAACTCGGTTTGCGACTTCAGAAACTTTTCCATGACCTCCGCTTCATCGGGTCGCGGCGACCGGCCGAAGCAGCGCCGGTAAGCATTCGCGATCCACTCCTTCGATCCGTCGCCGGCCCGCTGCATCAAGGTCTTCGCAATGGCCTGGCTCTGCTCGTGACCGAGGGGGCCGTTCATCAGAATCAGCGCTTGCGGGGCGAAGGTGCTGACCCCGCGGACGGCGCAGGAGCCGAGCGTATCGGGTTGATCGAATGCTTCGAGCAATGGCTGACGGACGTTGCGCTTGCCGAACAAGTAGATGCTGCGGCGGGTATGCTGCGCCGCATCGGGGGTCACGCGCCACAGGCCGACGGGTTCGTCCTCGGTGAAGATGAGGTCGTAGACCTCTTGCTCCAGCGGGACCTTCACACTCGGGCCGTAGGTATCGCGGTTCAGCGTCCCCGAAGCGGCGAGCAGCGCATCGCGGATCGCTTCGGCCTTCAGACGTTGGCGGTTGGCTCGCCAGAGTAGTTTGTTGTCCGAATCCACTTTCGCCGCGTCCGCATTCACCGAACTTTGCTGCCGATACGTGGCGCTCATCACCATGATCTTGTGCATCCGCTTCAAGC
The DNA here is from genome assembly GCA_043737155.1 of Fimbriiglobus sp. Taxonomy (GTDB): domain Bacteria; phylum Planctomycetota; class Planctomycetia; order Gemmatales; family Gemmataceae; genus JALHQU01. The sequence continues at coordinate 6,043 of JAYTBD010000939.1, forward strand.
TCCACGCGACGCCGGGCAGCACCGTCGGTTCGACGAATTCGGCCGCGAGCCAGTCGAGTAACTCCGGGTGCGTCGGACGGTCGCCGCGGGTGCCGAAGTCGTTCGGACTGGCGACGATTCCCCGGCCGAAATGCTGTTGCCACAGGCGATTGACAATCACGCGCGCCGTCAGCGGATGCTTGGCATCGGCGATCCATCCGGCCAAATCGAGCCGGGACTTCGGAGCGCCGCCGGAGGCATCGGCGATGCGCACGAAGCCCGGGGAGACCGCCGCGAGTTTGCGTTTGACATCGCCACGCTTGAGCACGTGCGTGAGCG
>JAYTBD010000940.1:0-2556 GCA_043737155.1 Fimbriiglobus sp.
AGCGGCCGTAGTAGCGGCCGAAGATGAACGCCGCGAGGGACGTGAGTACCGACACGAGGATCGTGACGGCGACCTTCTTCCCCGAATCGCTGAGGAAACCTTCGACATCTTCGGCGGCGAACAACATCGCGATCTCCGGAGGGATTCACCACAGAGAACACAGGGAAAATCGAATACAGGTCAAACACAAGAGTGGCCGAATCGAGCTTCGGTTCGCCACCCTCGTTTCATCCCGGTTCGTTTTTTTCTTCTCTGTGCTCTCTGTGACTCTGTGGTGAACCGTCTTCATTTGGCGCTGATCAATTCGATCTCGAACACCAGCGTCGCATCCGGGGGGATGTCGGCGCCGGCGCCGCGCTTGCCGTAGGCCATCTCGGACGGGATGTGGAGCAGCCGGATGCCGCCGGGTTTCATGCCGGGGACGCCTTCGGTCCAGCCTTTGATGACTTGCGTCAGGCCGAACGAAATCGTCTGGCCGCGCTTCTTGCTGCTGTCGAAGACTTTGCCGTTGAGCGTCCAGCCGGTGTAGTGCACGGTCACGGTGGCGCCGGGTTTCACGGCGTCGCCCGCGCCGACTTTGACGTCCCACACTTTCATGCCGTCGGGTCGGGCGACCCATTGGTCGGAGGCGAGATCCGGGAGGGCGAAGGGGTCTGCGGCCATGTTGAAAATCCCGATGGGTGAGGAAGGAATGACTACTTGTTCTTGACTTCGAGGAGTTCGATTTCGAACACGAGCGTGGCGTCCGCGGGGATGTCGGAGCCGGCGCCTTTTTTGCCGTAGCCGAGTTCCGAGGGGATCAGCAGCCGGCGGGTGCCGCCGACTTTCATCCCCTGCACGCCTTCGGTCCAGCCCTTGATGACTTGATTCAAACCGAACTCGATGGCTTCGTCGCGCTTGCGGCTGCTGTCGAAGACTTTGCCATCGGTGAGCCAGCCCGTGTAGTGGACCTTCACGGTCGCGCCGGCCTTCACGACTTCGCCTTTGCCTTCTTTCACGTCCCAGATCTTCAGGCCGCTATCTTGCTTCTTCCAACCCTTGTCTTCGAGCGCGGGGAGCTTGTAGATGTCGTCCTTCTTATCTTCGGCGGAAGCCGAGACGGTGAGGGCGAGCGCGGCCGCGAGGGCGATCAACGGGAACCGATTCATGGGAGTCCTTTCGAGAAAGCGAAGCGGTGCGGCTACCGCGAAATGCGGAGCAGCTTCACTTCGAAGATGAGGTCGGTATTGGGCGGGATGTCTTTCCCCTGCCCTAGGGATCCGTACGCGAGGGCGCTGGGGATGTACAAGCGACGGACGCCGCCGGGCTTCATGCCGGCGAGCCCGCGCGTCCAACCTTTGATGACTTCCGTCAGGGTGAACGGGATCGGTTCGCCGCGGCGCAGGCTGCTGTCGAAGACGATGCCGCCGGGCGTCCAACCGGTGTAGTGCCAGAGGCCTTCGTCCGTTTCGACGATGAATATCTCCCCTTCGCCCGTCGCGACGTCCCAGCTCTTCAAGCCATCGCCGATGTCTTTCCATTCGGGCGCGTTCGTGTCGGGCTTGGTCATGCCGACGCCGTCGGGCGAAATGGGCACGTGGGCGATCGGCTTCTTGCCACCTTGGGGAGGTGGGGCCACCCCAGAGCCCGCTTTGGTGGCTTCGGGCCCGGGCCCCGAGGTACCGTTGATGATGAGCGCGATCACCAAGATGATCGCCGCGACGGCGATGGCGGGGACCGCGATCTGCAGCATCTTTTCCTTTTCCATGCACCACTCCGACGGAATCAGCGGGGCCATCGAACGGGCATTATAGGCCCGGGGACGCGAGTTCAAGTTCGGCGGGGCACGGACCTGCGTCGGGCGTTCAATGCGGCTACTGTGGTCACGTATTGAATCACAGGGGTATGCCTCTGGATTTTGGCATCGGGGGTCTTCCTCGCTGATCGCTCATCGCTGACGGCTGTCCCATTCGAGACCTGGGGAAACGAAACAGCTTTCAGCGATCGGCGATGAGTGATCGGCAAAACCTCGCCTGTTCCAGCTATGGAGAGTGCCAAAATCCAGAGGTACACCCAAACGTGGGAGGACATGGCCGCGCGAGTTTGGTAGCCTATCTGTCGTTCACGCTCCAGTTCGTCGAGGCTCGCCCATGGATCGGACTCCTGAGCCGCTCACCGTCGATGACGTCGTCCCCCCCGTGTCCGCAACTACCGTGTTCACGCTCCAACTCGGCGCCGCGGCTCTGTGCGGACTCACCGCCATTCCGAGTCTATTCGGCGGGGTGCCGGCGGGCCCTTTCTCCACCGTGAGTCTCGCGCTGGTCGCCGCCGGGTTGCTCGCCTCGACCTATGCACTCACGCTGCGCGCGGGCGATTGGCGCGCTTGGGCGCTCGCCTCGTCGGCCTGCCTGCTCGGCAACTGGGGCTTCCCGCCGCACTGGGATACGATGGCGTTGATCGCCCGCGTCCTCGCCGGTGTCTGCGCCGTGGGCGCGTTCCTCACGTGGGTGCCGCCGGCCGTCCGCTACGCGGTGCTCTCCGCCTTGTTGCTGCTCCACTTCGGCGCCATCTTCACCG
>JAYTBD010000941.1:0-2555 GCA_043737155.1 Fimbriiglobus sp.
GGAGATAAGAAATCTCCGGGCGCTCACGCAACCCGGCTCGGGTAAAAACGTGAAACGATACACTGCGCAAACAGGGCGGTGATAACAACCAAACGCAAACGGGGCATTGCGACTCGCAATCGGACATATCTCGCCCGAATAATTTGCTTTTCCAGTGGACGAGCTTATACTATCTCTGCCCAAGCCTGCCAACGACCTTGCAGCCACGGAACCAAGGTTCCCTCCTGCAGCCTACGAAAAGCCTTGGCGATCAAGACCGTCGCGTGGCGCGGTAGATTGCGAATCAGACTCCCCGTTCCGCCGATGTTCCGCCAGAATACCCGCTCTTCATTCCGCGACTGTTGAACCAGAATTTCCCGAGACGGCTTCCGACCGTAACTCGCCGAGACGCGGTGCCAAACGACCGACGCGGGTTGGAAGAGCGTAACGCCGCCGCGCCGATTCAATCGATGGGCCAGATCGACATCTTCAAAGTATGCCCCGAAGTCATCGGGGAACCCGCCGGCGACGCGGACCGCATCGCGGCGGTAGAACGCCGCATTCGCGGATGCTCCCCAAACGCGCTGCGATGTCAGTACGGTCGAGTCGTCCAAGCGCCGATCGTGGCAGCGCTTTTGGGCGAACCCGCCCGAATCGTAGTTATCGCCGGCACTGTCGATAAGCGGGGCCAAGCCGATCGCGAGTCCGACCGCATCGAGTTGCAATACCAGCGGTGCGACGGCGACGACGGCGGGATTACGGAAGCAAGCCAGCGCCGCCTCCGCCCATCCCGCGGTGACTTCCGTATCGTCGTTGAGCAGTTCGATGATGGGGGCATTCGCCGAATCGATGCCGATGTTGGCCGCGATGCAGAAGCCCGATTGGCGGGACAATCGAATGACGCGGACGCCCGGGAAGCACAGGGCCGCTTCGGAAATCGCGGCGTGCTCGGAGCCGTCGTCGACGACGAGGATTTCGGTATTGTCCGGCGCGTGGAGTTTCAAACTCGCCAAGCAAAGTGTCAGCAAATCGGCCCGGCGAAATGAGGGGATGACGACGGAGAACACCGGTGTCACGGCTCAGCCCTCCTCGGTCTTGCCGTCGTTTTCCCCGGCCACCGCATCCAAGAAACTCGCGGCGTAGCGGATGCGGGCTTGAGCTTCGCGTTCCCGGCCACGGTAGACATCGCCGACGAGTCCGCGCAACTCGCGGAAGCACTCGGCCGCGGCCGGGTTCTTCCGACGCAGTGCCAATCGCTCCCGTGCCAAGGCTTCCGTCCAGACGATACCGCACAGCAGTTTCGATTGCCAGCCGGCCCAGTGCTTGCGCGCGTACGTCAGTAAAGCGTGCCGGGTGACCAAGCGCAGCGGCGCGGGCACTTGCCGCGTATGCAACGGGAAGTGGTGGGTGACCCGCAGCTCGGGTTCGTACCAGACGCTCCATCCGGCTGCGCGGGCCCGCCGGCAGAAATCGACGTCTTCGTAATAGAGGAAAAAGGTTTCGTCCAGACCGCGGACGTCTTCGAAACAATCCCGTCGGACGAGCAGACAACCGCCGGTCACCCACGGCACCGGCTGTCGACCCATGAGCGACTGATGCTGGCAGCGGCGCCGCGACCGCGGCAACACCAGCCCGGCCAGTGTGCGACCGAGGGTCGGGAACGCCCCGGAGGAAGCTTGTTTCGAGCCGTCGCGGTTGCGGAGTTGGAAGCCGATGACGCCCGCGTTCGGATCGACCGCCGGAAACCGCTGGGCCGCTTCCAAAACTTCGTCGAGGAAACCTTCCGGCACCGTGACATCCGGGTTCAGAAGCAGCACCCACTCGCCCCGGCTGAGGTTGCTGCCGCGATTGACCGCTTTGGCGAAGCCGTCGTTCTTGGCGGACCGCACCACCGAAACGCCCGAGAGTTTCCGCAGCGACTTGGCGAGCGCGTTCCGCGGCGAATGATTATCGACGATGACGATCTCGGCCGCGCCGCGGCGGATCGCTTCGCAGCGGCGGAGTTGTCGCGTCAAGCGGGCGGTGTTCTTCCACTGGCAGAAGTTGACGATGACCACGGACAGTTGTGGCGTGCCGATGGCCACGCGGACGCGCGGCCGGTGGCTCAACGTCGGGACGGCGGCAAATTCGATGACTGTCGGGGCGGCCCAGCCCATACGGGTTCCTTCCCTGCGGGTGTGGTCGGTCCTTCGACCACGTCGCCGAACGCGGGGACTATACGCGCAATCCGAAAACCATTGCAAGCCCGAGTGGGCGAGAGTGCACCTTCTGAATTTGGCATTTCCCGTAGGGGCACCCCTTGTGGGTGCCCGGAACCGGATACCCGGTGACAGTCGTTCGGGAAGTGCGGGACATCACAGTGCCAAAATCTAGAAGCGCACCCAGTGGCGAAGAGTTGAGGTTTGAAAACGTGACACACCTCCGTGGAACCAAGTGGAATTCGAACCCGAAAGCTATCCGGGCCATTCCGACAATCCGTTCGGAATCTCCTTGACGGGCGTCCGAACATCGGTTCCAATTCCTGCTTCACCTCCCCGAGTGCTCATCATGCTCACGCATTTCCTCCGCCGGTTGAC
>JAYTBD010000942.1:0-6351 GCA_043737155.1 Fimbriiglobus sp.
AGTCAAAACAATTCCGCTATCACTTCGCCGCGGTCCATTAAAAACTGCGGTCGGCCGGTCGGATCCTTGATCGTCGTTTTAGTCGCGTCGATGCCGAGCGTCTTGTACAGCGATGCGAACACATCCTCGTAGCTCACGGGCCGCGAGGTCACTTTGCCGCCGGTGCGGTCGGTCGCGCCGATGACTTGACCGCCGCGGAAGCCGCCGCCGCAGAGCAGCGCCGGGCCGACTTCGGGCCAGTGCTCCCGGCCGCCGTCCTTGCTGATCTTCGGCGAACGGCCGAACTCGCCCCAGACGACGATGGCCACGTCGCCGAGCATCCCGCGTTCATCCAAGTCGGTCACGAGCGCGTGAATGGCGTGATCGACGATCGGCACGAGTTGCCGCATGCGCGGGAAGTTCTTGGTGTGGGTGTCGAAGTCGCTGAAGGTCACGCTGACGCAACGGACCCCGGCCTCGATCAGCCGCCGGGCGAGGAGCAACTTCTTCGCGCAGTGCTCGTCCTCGGCCGTGTCGAACTTCGGCCCCGTGATCTTCGGCGGGCAGTAGCGCGCGAGATTCGCCGCCGATTCCTTGTTGAAGTCGAGTGCGTCTGCGAGCTTGCCGCTCGTCAAGATGTTCACGGCTTGCCGGCCGAACTTGTCGAGTGCGTCCATGCTGCCGGAGGTGTCGATGTCGCGGCGGATGTCGTCGAACCCGGCCAGCAACTTCCGGCGATCCTGCAACCGCTCCGGGGTCAGACCCTCCGCCAGATTCAGTTGGATCGTCCCCGTCGTTCCCTTCCGGGCGAGTTCGTCTTTCATCCCGGGCTCGAGTTCGCGCTCGAACAGCTTGGACATATCCGGGCGGAACGGTGCCAACGACGGCCCGAGAAATCCGGGTCGGGCACTGTTACGAACCAGCGGGCGACCCTGCATCAAATCCACGAACGCGGGCACGGGATCGTCGGCGGTGCCCAGCAACTTTCCGAGGACGCATCCCGCGGCCGGGCGACCGCCGACGGAGTTCAGATCCTTCTCGCGGAACCCCGATTGGCACTGGAAGGCATCGTGCGCCCCGGCCGATCCCACGAGCGAGCGGATAAACGCGAATTTGTCGGCGATGCCCGCGATCTTCGGCATCAACTCGGAGATGTGGAAGCCGGGGAGTTTGGTCGCGATGGGTTTGAACTCGCCCCGGATTTCCGCGGGCGCGTCCGGCTTCGGGTCGATGGTGTCGTGCTGCGGTGGGCCGCCGTCGAGGTGGATATTGATGATCGACTTGACCGAAGACTTCACCCCGCCCGCGGCTTCGGCCCGCAGCAAATCGGAGAGCGTCCAAGCCCCCACGGCCCCCGCGACGAGGGCATGGCGGCGATTCGGACGGCTGGCGGAAAGAATATTGAGCAAGGGAGAGGCCCAACGGTGTTGGGTGGGGCGGGTAGGTAGAGGATAACTGCCGCGGGGCGGCGTGTCAAACTTCGTTACGCCAAGCAATTCCGAAAACCTTCGGTCAGTTCCGCGCGGTTCAAATCGCGGCCGATGAATACGAGCTTGCTCGTGCGTTCCTCGCCGTCCTTCCACGGGGTGTGCGGCCGGCCGTCGAACTGCATGTGGACCCCTTGGAAGACGAACCGCTTCGGGTCGCCGGCGATGTTCAGCACCCCCTTCATGCGGAAGATGTCCTGCCCTTTATTTTGAAGCAGCGTCGAAATCCACTCGTTGAGCTTCTTCGGATTGAGCGCCCCGGCCTCGACGATCCCGACGGAGGTCACGGTTTCGTCGTGGGTGTGATCGTGGTGCTCGTGATGGTCGTTGCCCTCCTCGGCGTGGTCGCTGTTATGATGGTGGCCGACGACACCGAGGGTGAGCGTCTTCTGCTTCGGGAGAAAGTCGGGTTCGAGTTGGACGATGCGGTCGAGGTCGAAACCTTTCACGTTCAGCACCGCGTCCATGCCGATGATGCTGTTGGTCGTCCGGTGAATTTTAGCCGTGCCGTTCATCCGATGGATTTTCGTTTCGAGGGCGTCGAGTTCCGCCGCGCTGACGAGGTCGGTCTTGTTCAGCAATACCACGTCGGCGAAGGCGATCTGCTCTTGCACTTCGCGGCTGTCCCAGTGGAGCGCGACGTGCTTGGCATCGACCAAGGCGACGATGCCGTCGAGGGTCGTGCGCGCTTGCAATTCGTCGTCGGCGAAGAACGTCTGGGCGACCGGACCGGGGTCGGCGAGGCCGGTGGTTTCGATCAGGATGTAATCGAACTTGTCGCGCCGTTTGAGCAGGGTGCCGAGGATGCGGATGAGATCGCCGCGGACGGTGCAGCAGATGCAGCCGTTGTTCATCTCGAAGATTTCTTCGTCGGCGCGGATGACGAGTTCTTGGTCGATGCCGATCTCGCCGAATTCATTTTCGATGACGGCGATGCGTTTGCTGTGATTGGCGGTGAGGATGTGGTTCAAAAGCGTAGTCTTACCGGATCCGAGGAACCCGGTGAGCACGGTGACGGGGACTTTGGCGACGGCGGGCATGGGCATCTCCGGGTGTTGCTCGAATTGTACGGCGAAGCCCGTCAAACGGAGACACCCCGCGAAACTCTCGGTGGGAGAGCGCCACGGGGTGCGAATGCGGAGAGGCCCGGCAAGTCACTTGCCTTTGCGCGGTTTGCCCGGAACGTAAGGCGTCGGTTGCTTCGCTGTTTCCTGCCAATGATTCATGTCCACCGAGGTGTCGGCGGCAAACGCCACATCGACAGGGGTCGTGTCGGATGCGGGCGGCACCACAGTGACGCTCGGAGTAGACTGAACGGAGATAATCGGAGGCACCACCAAAATCAACCCGGTGAGCAAGCTGGCACCGATCACGGCGCCGGCGAATATCTGCTGAATGCGGATGGTCATCGGTCATCTCCCATTTGTGCAAACTGAATACCAGCAGGTTTGGGCGAGGGGAGAACAACAATCTCGGGTGTGCCTCCGGATTTTGGCATCGAGCCGTCTTCCTCGCTGATCGCTCTTCGCTGATCGCTGTCCCATTCGTGACTTTGGGAAACGAAACAGCTTTCAGCGATCAGCAAAACCTCGCCTGTTCCAACTATGGAGACTGCCAAAATCCAGAGGTACACCCACATTCCCCGGCACACACACGACTTTCATCATTTCTCCACCTTCCAAAGCCAATCGAAGCTTTCTGTTTTTAGAGCCGCGTGTATTTCGTTCGCATGGACATAGTACCCTTTGCCGAGTGCCGTGGCCGCACTGATGCCGATGACCCGGCCTCCCGCATCGAGGAGTGGCCCGCCCGACCGCCCGCGGGCTTGGGATTTCTCGGCTTGCCAGAAGAACGCCAATTGATCGTCGCTCCGCACGGCCAGACGTTTGCCCAGTAGACTTTCAAATTCGAGAGTCGGTCGATTTCCTTCGGAGCAGCCGATGGAAAGTCCGGCGAACGGGAACTTCTTGGCGTGCTTGCCGGGGGGAAGAAGCTTCAACACGGTAACGACGCGATCTTTTTCGACATTCACCTCGAGCAAAGCGAAATCGGCGGTCGGCCGTCGCAAGAGTGCTTTGGCACCTCGGAGGGTGAATGTGGGTTTGGCCTTCTGTGCGTGATCGAAGAATTCGAAGCTCGTCTCGGCGAGGCTCGCGGGATCGACAGCGTGGTCGGCGGTGAGCAAGTACAGCGCATCATTCTTGCGACCGATGACTACGGCCGACGCGGTGGCGCCCGCGTTCATCCGCATCCTCGGCGTGGCGGAAACGAAGTCATTCCACCGTTCGACAGGCAGTCCGAAATAGCTTAAACTGGGCACGGTGGTGCAAAGCAATCCGGCGACCACGAGGGAAGCGCACATACGCCCGAGGATAGTCCAACTCGGCCAGCGGGCGACCCCACTCCGAATTGTTCCCTCAAAATCGGCACTATCGGTCAACTCGCCGCAGACCCCCGGTCGATACTCCTCGGGTACCCGCCCATGGGCCTCGGGTTTCGTTTCGACTCGAGGCTCGACATGCGTTGGAAAGCACTCTTGATCGCCGGGAGTATCGCCCCGCTGTCGGGCTGCTTACTCGCCCGGGACACGGCCCGAAATCTCATCAACGAACCGGCCGAACTCGTCGACAATAAAAAACTATCCCACCGACTGCGCCGCGACTCTCGGACGGTGTGGAGCCAAGTCTGCCAGCAGTACCCGTCGCGGACCTTCTCGCACGATTTCGCCGAAGGCTTCGAGGACGGTTACGTCGACTATCTCGAATCGGGCGGCACGGCGCAACCGCCCGCGGTCCCGCCGATCCGCTACCGCCGCAGCCGATTCATGAGCGTCGAAGGTCACGCCCGCATCCGAGATTACTCCGGCGGTTTCAAGTACGGCTGCGACACCGCGGCCGCGTCGGGCCAACGCGAGTTGATCACCCTGCCGATTCTGCTGCCGGAGCCGCCGCCGGAGTCGGCCGTGCAAGCCCGGCAAATCTCACCGCAGCGAACGGAGACACTGCCCGCCCCGCGCGCCGCCGATACCGGAACGGGCTTGCCGCTCCTGGATCGCCCACTCGCGATTAAGTCCGCGCCGATGACTACGCCGCCCGTGATTCAACCGCCGCAGTTCACCGCGCCGAATCCCGAATTACCCGCAGGACCGCGATCCGAAATGCCTACTTCCGAGCCGCTGAACAGGGTTTCGTTCACCACGGCTCCCGGGGCTGTGCTCCCGTTGCGCGAGATACCGAACAGCACTGTGAAGCCGCTGCGGGACGGGGCCGGCGCCCCACCGATCCCGCCGTGGCGCGGCAATTGAAGGGTCGCTCATGAACCGGCGCGGAAGCACCTCAACTCTGATTTTGCTCGGCATCGCTCTCGCGGGCGGGTGCGCGTCCCTGTCCAACCCCGTGGCCGACGGCGTCCCCGTGCGCCGACTCCCGGACGAAGTCCTCGGCCGGTCGAAAGTCGATTGGAAACCGATCCCGCTGACACTCCTCCGCCAACGCGAAACCGATTCGTACAAGCTCGATAAAGGGGACGTCCTCGCCATCGTCGCCGAGGAGATCATCGCCCCAGCGAACACGCCGGTGCCGGTGCGGCTGCCGGACCAATTCAACACGAACGCGGCTATCGGATTCCCCGTCCCGGTGAACGACGACGGGGCGATCTCCATCGCCCGGCTCCCCGCCATCAGCGTGCGCGGCAAGACGCTGGCCGAGGTCGAGCAACTGATCAAAGACACGGCCAGCGGCAAAAACGGCGGGCCGGAATTGGTGAACCCGAAAAACGCCCGCGTGACGGTGCAACTGTTGCAGAAGCGCATTTACACGGTCACGGTCGTCCGCGAGGACACCCAGCCCATCCCGATCACGGGCCAAGGTGGAGTTCTTCTCGGTACCAACAAAAAAGGAAACGGCTTCACTTTGAAACTGCAGGCCGGGGAAAACGACGTCCTGCATGCGCTCAATGCCAGCGGTGGCCCGCCGGGGTTGGACGCGAAGAACGAAATCGTGATTTTGCGCGGGCAATACGACCCCGCCGACCCCGCGAAGAGCACCACACGGATCCCGCTTCGGCTCTATCCGGAGCAACAGCTCACCATCACCGAAGCGGACATTATTCTCAAAGACGGTGACGTCGTGACGATCGAATCGCGCGACAGCACTTCGGAAGTCTTCTACGTTGCCGGGGTCGCCGGCTCCCGGCAGTTCAGTCTTCCGCGCGACTACGACCTCAACGTGATCCAAGCGCTCACACTCGTCGGCGCCCCGCTCGCCAACGGGGGTTTCACGCAGAACGCGTTCATCGGCAACGCGGTGAACACCGGGCTGGGTTCGCCCTCCCCCGCGCTGCTGACCGTCTTGCGGCAGCTGCCCAACGGCCAGCAGATCCCGATCAAGGTCGATTTGAACCGGGCGCTGCGCGACCCGCGCGAGCGTCTGCGCGTCCAAGGCGGGGACATCCTCGTCATGCAAGAGCGCCCGGGGGAGGCGACCTTCCGCTACTTGACGCAAACCATCCGGCTCGTCACCACGAGCCAAGCGATCGACAACGGCGGGACGAACGGCGTGTTCAACTTCAACAATCCGTGACGGCCGGATCTACTTCGGCTTGTAGGTCAGTTGGAACGCGTTTTCTTTCGACTTGCCGTCGAGCTTGACGGCGCCGCCTTCCAAGACGATCGCTCGAACGCGGAAGCAGTCGGCCCACTTGCCGCCGGGGCTTCGACCGCCCTTGAACGACTGCCATTCCCAAGTGCCCGTGTATTCTTTTGTCTCTTCGTCGTAACCCAAGTAGGCGACCCAGCCGTTGGTGCCGCGGAGTTCCACGATGTTCGGGGTGACCGCCTTCGCGATCATCGCGAATTCCGGGTTCGCCTTTCCGTTGTCTTCGAGCT
>JAYTBD010000943.1:0-2550 GCA_043737155.1 Fimbriiglobus sp.
TTTGACTTCCTCCCACGGGATGACATCGTCCGGGTTGGCGTCATCGTCATCGATTCGACGCGACAATTCCTGCCGCAGTGCATCGGAGATCGGGAGGGCGACGCTGTCCAAAAGGGCGTTCGCCACGGCGACTCGGTCGGTTCGGGAGAGCCGATCCAAGCCGAGGGATTCCAGCGTCGGGGTCATCGGGATTTCCTTGTCTTTCGGCCAACCGCACGGGGTATCTTACCGCTTTTCTCGGACTTGTTTCCCACGGGATGCCGGCTTGGGGATCGGCGCAGCGGCGATGGAGTTCGGCCATCGGCATCGCCGGCCCCTGTTTATGATGCGGCCAGTTGGCCATCCGCAACACCCGTCGTCGCTTCGACACCCCCGCGGAACTCCCACATCGTTTCCATCAACTCCGCGTCTTCCGCCTCCCAAAGACCGCGCCCGTGCATGTCGGCGCAAAGTTCGCCGAGCGCGGCCATGATTTGGCCCGCCCGCATCTCCGGAACAATCTCAGCCAGCGATTGCAAGACGGTGAATAGTTCTGTCCGAGTTTCTGCATCGGTTATAGATGATCCCTCACAACAGGCGATTTAGCCCGGCTCCGGCGATAACGGGACAGTCGGAATAGCAGTAGAAGACAGCCCGTGCAGAACAGGAATGGGCAGAGGAAGGGAGCGAAAGCGAGAGCAGTAAATAAGGTTCGGTTCAAGCGCGAGATATGGTACTCGTGATACTGATAGTTCACCCAAACGCCGATCTCGACATCGAGGACTTCGCCATCCTCCAATGGGATTCCACTCACACAGGTCAACTCGGCATCGATATGCGCTGAGAGCAGTATAGATGCAAATATCATGATCCCGAATAGGATCCATTTGAAATCACGATGAAGGAAGCGGCTCGCCACCCGAAATGTCTCCCACCGAGACCGGAGCGGACGGAATGATCCGCCGCTCCGACTCGTTGAAATGGCCGATCTTCAAATTACGAAAACAGCGCCGTGACCGTTTCGCCTTTCACCAGCTCGCGCGGTTGGTTCAGGTGGTTGTACACGATCGTGTCCGGCTTGATGCCGATGCTGTGGTAAATCGTCGCCAGCAGTTCGGTCGGGTGGACCGGGTGCTCGCTCGGGGCGCTGGCGGTCTTATCCGATTTGCCGTGGACGTAACCGCGCTTGATACCGGCGCCGGCGATCAGAGCCGTGTAACAGTACGGCCAGTGATCCCGGCCGTCGTCGGAGTTCTGATTGCCGGAGGTGCTGACACCGCGGCGCGGGCTGCGGCCGAACTCGCCGACGACCACCACCAGCGTGTCCTTGAGCATCCCGCGGTCTTCGAGATCTTCGATCAGCGCCGAAACGCCGGCGTCGAGGAGCGGGGCCGCTTGCTTCTTCATCCGGTCGGACAACCCGGCGTGCACGTCCCACGAGTGTGCGTCCGAGTTGGCGACTTTGGGCCACGTCACTTCGACGAAGCGGGTGCCGGCTTCGACCAACCGCCGGGCGAGCAAGCAGCACTGGCCGAACGTGTTCTTGCCGTACTTCTCGCGGAGTTTGTCGTCTTCCTTTTTGAGGTCGAAGGAATCGCGGGCGCGGCCGCTCAGCACCAAGCCGAGGGCTTTGCCGTAGTAGGCATCGAGGTCGTACTTGCTCACGGCCTGTTCGATCTCGGGCATACCTTTGCTAACGGTGTCGCGCAGCGTGGCGCGGCGTTCCATCCGCACCGGCGAGAGTTCCTCGCGGAGCTTCAAGTCGTCGACCTTGATGTTGTCCATCTTGTTCAAGTTGGTGTCGTCGCCGGCCGGGTAGAGCAGGTACGGGTCGTAGGCTTTGCCGAGGAAGCCGGCGCTGCCGCCCTTGCCGACGACGTTCGATTCTTGGAGCGGCCGCGGCATCATCACGAACGGGAGCATCGGCACTTCGGGCGGCTTGAACTTGATGATGTTCGAACCGAGCGTGGGGAAGTCCTTGGGGCTAGGAGGTTCCAGTTGGCCCGACGGCGAGACCTTGTCGGTCGTGTAGCCGGTGTGCATCTGGTAGATGGCGGCGGTGTGGTTGAACAGGCCGTTGGGCGTGTAGCTCATGGTGCGGATGAGCGTCGTCTTATCGAGGACGTTGGCGATTTTGGGCAGCAGTTCGGTGACGTTCGTGCCCGTGACTTTCGTCGGGATCGGTTTGAAGATCGACCGCACCGAATCGGGGACGTTCTCTTTGGGATCCCAGAGATCGAGGTGGCTCGGCCCGCCTTGGAGGTAGATGAGGATGACCGACTTCGCCTTGCCGAAGCCTTTGCCACCGGTGGTTTCCGGGGTCGCTTTTGGGGCCGGGGCGTTGTTGGCCCCCTGCGCTTGGAGGGCAAGCACATTGGCGAGCGAAATGCCGAGGACGCTGGAGCCGCCGATACGGAGCAGGTCGCGGCGGGTGACGCCATCGCAGGTATCGTGGGCGGTGAAACCGGGAATCGCCAGCATGAGCGATACTCCAAAGGCGGGGAGAGGAGGAGAAGGCGGGATTCGACTTATCTACAAGCTACCCGCGCGGTTGGGGCGACGCAATGGAAA
>JAYTBD010000944.1:0-2550 GCA_043737155.1 Fimbriiglobus sp.
CGCAAGCCCGGGCGAGACGGCAGAAATGATACTGCCCGTCATTTACCGCGGCATCGCCCGGATCGAATTCGATGGATCGATCGACTGGTACGATGCCCAGCGCACCGAGCTCGGCGATGAATTCGAATCCGAGATCCAGCGCGCCATCAACGGAATTGCCGCATTTCCGACTCGCTTCCCGGTCGTCGAACGCGACATTCGCCAAGCCCCCGTGGATCGATTTCCCTTTTCCATCTTCTACCGCATCCGATCAGGTCGGATCGTTGTGGTGTCCGTGTTCCACCATGCCCGCGATCCAGCCGAATGGCAGGGGCGAGCGTGAGTGAACGCAAAACTCGGATCGAACTATTCATCGTCCTGCGATCGCTGGCCGAAATCGTTCCGGAGATGCGGGCGGGCCAAATCATGGCCGCGCTCGGCGAGCTTTGCGCCGGTATACACGGGCGCGGTCTTTGGGAGGCGGAGGACGCGGAGTTGATGGAAACGATGTGGGAGTTCCGCAGGGGTGTCGAAGCGACGACGGGTGTCACGAATGGGCAACTGGCCGCATCGTGAATCGGAGAATGCGATATCCCGTGTGGTTGGACGAATAAGCGAAGTCCTCCCGATGACCCCGACGCTGGAATCACTCGGCTTGGATCGGCTGTCCCGAACCGACCGAATCGCAGTGGCGAAGGCATTGACAGCTCCGGCGTTCCGCGCCGCAATCGCCGCACTCCGCCCATCTTGGGGGTTTCCGTGTCCGCGCGGGCACTTGTGAAGTAAAGTAGTTGCGCCAGCCCCCGAACCGAGGCCGACGCGATGCAACTGCCCGACGAAGCCATCGAATACAACTACCAGCGGCTGCTGGCGCCACTGCCCGAGTCGTGGACCCCCTTGGCGGAGCTGCAAGCCCAGCATTTCCTATCCCCCGAGCGCGTCGAGCAGATGCGCACGCTGCTCAACGCCGTGCGCGGGCAGGTCGCCGCCGAGCGGGAGTTGCAGAACCCCCCGGCCAAGCTCCAACCCCTGCAAGCCGGGTTCATCGACCTGCCGCAGAAGACGCTCGACGCCTACCGGCGCAAGGGGGACGCCAGCGAACTCGGCCGTACTTTGCGCGTCGCGACGCGGTTGAAGGAGAACACCGACCGCGTCGTCGTCCTCGGCATCGGCGGCAGCTACCTCGGCGCCAAGGCCCTGTTCGACAGCTTGTGCCACGCCTGCCACAACGAACTCCCCGCGAAGCTGCGCATGGGCAAGCCGCGGATCTATTTCGACGGCAACCACCTCGACAACGACGCCCAACAGGAACTGCTCGAACTGCTCGAGAACACTTGCGTCGAACCCGAGGAAGCGGCGGAGCGCTGGGGCATCGTCGTCATCAGCAAGTCGGGCGGGACGATGGAAACGGCCGCGGCTTACAGGACTTTCCGCACCGAAATGCAAAAGTTCTACGGGCCGAAGTCGGACTGGTTGAAGAAGCTGATCATCCCTGTGACCGGGCCGAAGGGGAAACTGCGTGACTTGGCCAAGGCCGAGGGCATCGCCGACGAAGACGTGCTGACCATTCCGGATGACATCGGCGGCCGCTACAGCGTCTTCACCGCGGTGGGGCTGCTCCCGGCGGCGGTCATGGGGCTCGACGTCCGCGCCCTGCTCCTCGGTGCCGCGGCGATGACCAAGCGCTTCCTCGAGGAACCGTTCGACCGCAACCCGGTGTTGCAATTCGCCGCGATCAACCACCTTATGAATGAGGAGGCCGGGAAGAAGACCCGCGTCATGGCCATCTGGAACAAGAAGCTCGAGTCCATCGGCTTCTGGTACGACCAGCTCCTCAGCGAATCCCTTGGGAAGATGAACCGCGGCGCCACCCCGATCACGAGCGTCTACAGCCGCGACCTGCACAGCCGCGGTCAGCAGCACCAAGAGGGCACGCGCGACAAGGTCATCAACAACCTGATCGTCCGCACGGCGAAGCACTCCCCCGTGATGATTGGCATGGCCGACCGCAACGAAGACGATCTCAATCAATTCAGCCGCCGCAGCATTCCGGACGTTCTGGAGGCGGCCATCAAGGGCACGAACCAAGCCTATCATGAAGCGGCGCGTCCGAGTGCGGATCTGTTGCTGCCGAGCGTGAGCGAGCACACGGTCGGCCAACTGATGCAAATGCTTATGCTGGCGACGGTGGTGGAAGGGCGATTGAGCAACATCAACCCCTACGGCCAGCCGGGGGTGGAGGCTTACAAAAAGAACATGATGGCGAATCTGAAGGCGGTCCCGAACCTGCCCAAGGGCGAGGTCGCGGATGCGGTGAAGGGGAAGTGATGTGGCCTTTACCCCAGAGGGGCAAAGAGATAAGACCCGCTGTCTCAATCACTTTCGCAAATCCTTGTCCATCGTTCGTGGTGTCGCTGACCCTCTGTGGGTCGCCGCATAATGAGGTGCCAAAATCGAGAAGCACACCCTCCAAGGGTACACCTATAGATTTTGGCAGGGACGTTCTTCTGGAACCACAAGCGTTAGCGCGTGGGTGGAGGACGCAAGGTGGTTTCCTCTCCTCACCCACGC
>JAYTBD010000945.1:0-2549 GCA_043737155.1 Fimbriiglobus sp.
GACCTTCTTTGCCGGGTCGAGGATGGCCTCGGCGAAAGCCTTGCCGATGGGTGCCATAATCTTGGCGGCACCGAGGTAGTGATAGCCGCCGTTGGAGACGCCCTTTAGACGCTTCAGCTCCTCCGGCTTGAATTGCTCGTCGACGGCCTTCGTGCGGGCTGCATCCTTCTCCGCGCGGGTCAGCTTCGGGTCCTTCTTGAACTCCTGGTCGAGCTTCCCGTTCAGTTTGTCCATCCGCTCTTTCAGCGCCTCCAGGTCGGCGTCCCAGAAGGGTGCCGTCGGCACCGCTACCACGTTGCCCTTGAACTCGGGAAGTGACGCTGTCGCCACTTGCGCCTGGCGGAAATGCATCTGCGGGGCCTTCTTCCCTTCCTTCTCGCCGCCGATCCCCATGACCCCGATCACGACCGGCAGCTTCGGCGACTTCAGATCCTTGCGGACGTCGCGGATGAGGTGCGTGAGCAGTTCACCGTAGAGGTCGTAGCCACCCGGCTTCATTTGCTTGTCGTAGGTCCAGTCGGAGACCAAATCGTTGAAGCCTTGGAACCAGACGAAGCCGGCGAGTTCGTACCCCTGTTTCTCGTCGTACTCCGGCACCACCCGTTTGATGTCCGCGAGTACCTTCCGAACGTGCTCGAACATGTGACGGTAGAACAGGCCCGTGTCTTTGATTTTCTGAGCCTTGATCTTCTCCAGGTCGTCGCCGCGCCGCTTGCACTGGGCCGACTCGTAGTCACTCCACACGTACGGCCCGGCACTCGGGGGGCGGAAATCGGTGTGCAGACTCCGGCCGCCCCAGGCCGTCTTGATGATCAGAACCGGCTCGCCCAGCATCTTCTCCATCGTGATTCCGAATGTGAATTCCGGGCCGATCTTGTCGTCCGGGGCACCGAATCCGGCCGTGAGCTGGCCCTTCTTCTCTTTCAAATCCGTGTAGGCGTCGCCGAGGCAACCGACGGATGAAATCCAGACCTTTTCGCACACCTTCGGCTTGCCGTCCGGAGTGCGCATCTCTTTGAGGAGCGGAGAGGTCTTAGCGTCGTCGGCCATCGAGTCGAACGTCGAAATCGAGGCATGGCCTTGCATGTTCGACTGCCCGGCCAGGACGAACACCTTCAACGGCTGATCGGCCGCGGTCGCGGCGGTCGTCGACGCCGACACAATCAGGAGAACAAAGCCGAGTCTCAGAGAGGCGCACTGGGCGTTCATTTCTTCTCCCCCTTCTTCAGCGGTTTCAGGTCGTACTCGTCAAACGTGACATCGTACCGGCCGTTCGTATATGCACCGCAACAGGCTGTCACAGGCGCGGCAACGGCCAGCGTTGTCGCAAATAGCACGGCGAAGAGTTTCAAGCTATCTCCTCCGTCGGTGGTTTTTGAAGCGTGCGTCGATGCCGGATGCGAGCCCAAATCGTACAGACCGCGAATCTTCATGGTCTAGTATGACAATAGCGATTCTTGTTTCTCGGAAAAAAGTTAACGAATCGGGGAACCGGGCCTATGCGACGAAAACCACTCCGCGTGGCCCTCATGCTCGACCTCCGGTGGCCGTTCAAGAGGCACTCGGAGATCTTCTCGGGGGTGCTGCGGTACGCCGAAGCACAGGGGTGGGTACCGATCATCGACGAGTTCGCCCACGACACGCTCCGCCGGAAGCGGACGGAGTCGGAGCGGTACGACGGCATCGTGGCGCGGGCGAACCACCCGCTCGCCAATCTGGCGGCGAAACTCGGTCTGCCGGTCGTCAATGTCTGGCCCAGTTCGCCCGCACGACACTTGCTGCCGGGTGTGTTCCCCGATTCGACGGAATCCGGCCGACTGGTCGCCGAGCACCTTTTGGCCCGCGGTTTCCGGGCGTTCGCCACCCTCACGTCACCCAAGAACGTCGACAACGAATTGGAAGTGAAAGAGTTCACCCGACTCGTCGGCGAGGCCGGTTTCGGGTGCGTGTCCGTGTCCATTCCGCAGGATCCGCACCGCGATCTCGCACATTGGCGGAAGACGGTTCGACTCATCGACCGCGCGATGGGCACCTGGACGACTCCGATCGGGGTCTACGTCGGCCAAGAAGTCTACGGGCGATTGGTGGTGCAGGCGGGGCACCGCCTGGGGTGGCGCATCCCGGAGGATGTGGCCATCGTCGCCGGAAAGAACGAGGAGACGCTGTGCGAACGACCCCGGCCGACGCTGACCAGCATCGAGATCGGTTACGACCGCATCGGGTATGCGGCCGCCGATTTGCTCGGTCGCCTGATGGCGGGGCATGTGCGGCCGGCCGAACCGATCCGCTTGACGCCGCTGGGATTGGTGGTGCGGGAATCGACCGATTTCTTCGCCGTCGACAACCCCGTCGTGGCCGCGGCGCTGGCGTACATCGCGGCGAACAGCCACCGCCGCATCGGGCCGGACGACGTGTCCGACGCGGTGGGCGCGGAGACGCGGACGCTGCAAAACTACTTCCGCGCGACGATCCAGCGGCCTATCGCCGCCGAGATCCGCCGCGTCCGCATCGAACGGGCGAAGCGGGAATTGACCCAAAGTGATCGGGCC
>JAYTBD010000946.1:0-2548 GCA_043737155.1 Fimbriiglobus sp.
CGCTACGACTGGTACGTCCGCTGGATGCACCAACCGCAGCGCATGGCCCCCGGCACCAAGATGCCCCAAGTGCTCCTCGACGGCCAATCGCTGCTCAAAACCGTGTACGACGGCGACGGGGCCAAGCAGCTCGAAGCGCTGTGGGCCTACTTCAGCCTCGGGCCGGGCTTGCCGTTGCCGAGCGGGATGGAGCCGCCCAAGGGCGTGGTCGTGAGCGCGACCGACCGGCCCGAGGTGATGCGGACCTTCATGCCGGAGGGCGCCGGGACCAAGTGCGTCGCCGTGGCGTACCCCTCGGGGATGAACGTGGTCTTCGATTCCGCGCAGGGCCGACTCGCCTACGCGTGGAGCGGCAACTTCCTGGAGATGTCGAGCGTTTGGAACAGCCGCGGTGGGAGCCAAGCGAAGATTCTCGGCCCGAAGTTCTGGACGGCCCCGGCGGGCAATCCGTGGCTCGTCTCGGAATCGCGGGACACGCCCGACTTCGACAAACAAGCGAAAAACCCGGCCTACGGCGCGCCCCTGCCGGACGGCAAGACGTTCACCGGTCCGAAAGCCGTGACCTTCGAAGGATACTCGCTCGATGTCGCTGGTCATCCGACGTTCAAATACCGGATCACGCCGGACGAGGGCAAGACGACACTCGTCGTCGCCGAAACCCCGCAAGCGGTGAAGGTCACGCTCGCCAACGGTGTCGTCCGCAAGTTTGCGGTGGAACTGCCGGCCGGGAAGTCGGTCTGGTTTCGAGCCGGCGGGTCGACGAAAGAACCGCGCGCCTACGATGGCGATGGCAAGAAGCTCGCGTTCGACAACGCCGACGGCGAGTTGCCCGCGGCCGGCACAACCATCCTGTTGCCCGGAGCGGACGACCGAGCCACGGTACTGGTACTGACCGACGCCTTACCGGGCACCGCGTGGCGCATCGTCAAGCGCAGCGGCGGCTACGACGCGCTGATCCGTTTCGCGGAGCCGAAGGAGAAGTCGAAAGCGGAGTTGACGCTGAAGGTGTGGAGTCTACCGCGCGACGACGAGAAGCTTTTGAAGGGATTGAAGTGAAGCCGGGCCCGATTCGAGTTGTTTCGGTGACTGCGTACCCGAGTTCCCCAAAGGGGTGGGTATGAGCAAGCCGGACGCTGGCGATTCCCGGATGTTCTACCGCTGCGCGCTGCAGCGATATGAGGAGGCCGAAGTCCTGCTGGCGACTCTCACGATCATCCGGTGGGCCGAAGGGAGAATCTGAGATGGCAGTCACTATCCCCCGTGGAAAGACCGACCCGGTAGTCGATGCGATTCGTCACAGTTTGAATGAGTTTCAACTCGATCATCCGCTCTCCCACATCGAGTTATACCGCCAGAACTCAGTCTCCGTCCGCATTAAAATCGTCGACTCCGGATTTCACGGCCAGAGCCGCTCGCAGAGAAGTCGGTACGCTTGGAGTTACTTCGCCAAGCTGCCCGAGGAAATCCAAAATGACATCAGCACGGTGCTTCTGTTGACGCCGGACGAAGCGAAAACGTCTTTCGCCAACGTCGAATTCGACAATCCGATCCCTTCAAAGCTCTGACTCACTCGAACGGTCGAAATCTTCAATGTCACTCCGTTTCATTTGTTTACTCGTGTGCAGTTTACTCGGCGCCGCCTGCGCATCGGCGCACGACCTCTGGCTGATCCCGCCGGAGAAAGCGAAGGCGCAGGAGCCGCTCAAAGTCCTCGCTGTGTCGGGGGGCGAGTTCCCCAAGGGCGATCACGCCCCCGATCCCGCCAAGTTCGCAAAGCGCCGACTCGTCCCTCCCGCCGGTAAAAAGACCGCGCTCGAAGCCGGGGGGATCGAAGATTTGGCCGGCGTACTCGCATTCACACCCACCGCCGATGGTGTCTATATCGTCGGAGTGGAGACAACTCTAAAGCTCATCACCTTGGACGCGGACAAGTTCAACGCTTACTTGATCAGCGACGGCCTGCCGCACATCTACGCCCTCCGGGCCAAGGAAAAGGCGCTCGATCAGCCGGGGAAAGAACGATACTCGAAGTCGCCCAAAGCGCTGGTGAAAGTCGGCGACGGCAACGCGGGCGACCCCTGCCGAGAGGTCGGCTTACCGTTGGAAGTCATCCCGCTGCAAAACCCGTTCGGACGCAAGATCGGGGACGCTTTAAAAGTGAAGGTCCACTTCGGCGGCAAGCCGTTGGCCGACGCGCACCTCGGCTGGTCGCACCCCGGCGATGGCGAATCCCCGGCCGGGACGGCGCGGACCGACGCCGAGGGCGAAGCGCTCATCCCGGTCGCGAAGGCGGGGCCGATGACCATCCGGCTCACCCACATGACCCGGCCGAAAGCGGAGGACTACGAGTGGGAATCGTTCTGGACGACACTGACATTTCGGATCGCCGATTGAGATCCGCGGACTCACTTCGCAAGGGCTTCGAACACGACGGTCGCTTCGGAGACGACGGCGTACTTGCCATCTTGCAGTGCGGTGCCGCGGATGACGAGCGCACATTCGCCGTCCAGTTTAGCACCCTTTGCGCAGACGATTTTGAACGTGGCCG
>JAYTBD010000947.1:0-6339 GCA_043737155.1 Fimbriiglobus sp.
AGCAAGCCCGAGTCGCCGAGGAGAGCTTGGAGGCCGAGGAGGCCCATACCGACACCGCATTGGCCGAGCATTTCGCGACGGGAGAACATGGGTAACCCCGGGTCAGGATTTTCGTTTGGCGAGTTTGGCGTTCAGTTTGGCGGCGAACTTGGCGTGCTCGGGGGTGGCGAGACCGAGCTGCAAAGTGGCCAGCAGGCGTTTCGCGGAGCGGTCGAACAACGCGGAACCGTCGAGCCACAAGCCTAGGAAAACGCGCGACTTGAAAATGCCATCGGCATCGGATTTCAGGGGGGCGAATTTATCGCCGCGACGAACGAACCAGTGGACGGCCTGTCGCTTGGTTTCGACGACGATGTATTCGCGGACGCCACAGCGTTCGTACATAGTCTTTTTGGCGTGGAGATCGATCAGTGCGGTCGTGTTGGATATCTCCAAGGCCAATTCCGGGGCGCCGACCAAAAAGCCATCGGCGTTCTCTCGGGTCTGACCGCCGGCTTCTGGGAGCACGATCAGGGTGTGATCGGGTTGGGGCTCGCTGGTAGCAGTGAGAATTGCAGTGATCTCGTTGTAAGCTTGGGCGCCTTCGACCTCGTCGGCGAACGCGCCGAGCCACTGACTGACTTTGAGACTGGGCCCACCGTGGCGAAGTTGTACCGGCGAAGCCATATACACGATCCCTTCGATCAGTTCGGCGCGAAACCCCCTCGGCGTTCCCACATAGAGGGCATGGAACGTCGGTTGATCCATCGCGTCCCCGTTTTGGAACGGGGGTACGAATGGCACCGGCTTCATCCGTCTGCGGCTCGCCAGCGTGACCATGTGCTCAATCCACAAAGAGGAATTCGTTGCTCAGCAGTAGCACTTGGGCGAACTGCTCCCACGCCGACAGTTGATTACCCGTCGGCTTTACCTTGGTGGCTTCCTGTACGAAGGTCGCCGCAAAGGCCGCTTCGTCCGCAGTCGGACTGCGGCTCAAGATCGCGCGATAAATCGCGGCCGTCCTCGCAGCGGGATTGGTAATTTTCGCAACTTCGTCCCGTACGACAACGCCCCGTGCGCGTTCGGCGACGAACGCGTTGTTCATCAAGTAAAGCGCCTGCTGCGGAACCGTCGTCTGGAAACGCTGGGCCGTGTGCTGCTCCGGGCTGGCGAGGTCGAAGGCCCGGAAGGTGCCGGGGAGATTCTGCCGGTCGATGCTGGCGTAGACCGAGCGGCGCTTGGTGAAAGGCTGGGCGAATAGATCGACCGAGCGGCCGTACATTTTGGAATCGAGTTGGCCCGCCGCGACGAGGAGCGAATCGCGCATCCCTTCGAAGTCGAGCCTACGGCGATTCTGATGTGAGAGCCAACGATTCTCCGGATCGGCTGCCAGACCCGCGGCAGACGCGATGCTCGCTTGCTGATAGGTGGCGCTCGTCAGGATTCGCGCGTGCAGTATTTTCAAACTCCAGCCGTCTTCGATGAATCGCTTCGTGAGCCAATCCAGAAGCTCCGGGTGCGTCGGCGGCTCGGTGCGGATGCCGAAGTCAGAGGGGGTCCGCACCAGCGCTTGGCCGAAGTGCCAACCCCAGACCCGGTTGACGATCACGCGCGCCGTCAGCGGATTCGTATCGCTCGCGATGGCCTCGGCGAGTTCGAGCCGACCGCTGCCGTTGGCGAACGGCTTGCGGGTCGCCCCGACGAGGATTTCGGGCATCCGCCGGGGGACTTGGGCACCGCGCGAGTTCGGGTTGCCGCGCAGGAAGATCACCGGCTCGTTCGGCCGGGGGTTGTCGTTGAGCACCATCGCCCGAGGCGGGGCGAACGGCGACTTCGCTTTGAACTGATCGGCTTTCTTCTGGAGGTCCGTGACCGCGTTGCGGTCGGCCCGGTTCAAAAGCTTCTCCGGATTCGGGACCCGCAACGCGGAACCCGCAATGGCACCCAGCAGCGTCAGGCGGTTCGCGAGGACCTTATCGCGTCCCGCTGCGACGGCGGCGTCGAACTTCTGCGAATCCGATTCGAACTTGAGATACTCGGGCGTCCACTCCACCTCGCCGATCAAGGGGTATTCCTTGGGTTCGTTGGAACTCGCCAGCACCCCGTAGAGGCTGTAGTAATCGGCCGCGGGGATGGGGTCGTACTTGTGATCGTGGCAGCGGGCGCAGGCGACCGTCAAGCCCATCAATCCGCGCGTGACCGTGTCGATGCGGTCGTCGATAATGTCGTGTTGGTTGTTGCTGAACCGCCGGCCCAGTGTGAGGAACCCCATTGCGGCGAGCGGTTTCTTGTCCTCGCCGAGCGCCAGCTTGTCCGCGGCGAGTTGCTCGACGACGAAGCGATTGAACGGTTTATCCTCGTTCAACGAACGGATGACATAATCGCGGTAGGTGTAGGCGTACGGGTAGTTGCGATCCTCTTGAAAGACGTAGCCTTTGGTGTCTGCGTAACGGGCAACGTCGAGCCAGTAGCGACCCCAGCGCTCGCCGTACTGCGGTGACTTCAGCAAAGTATCGATGAGCTGCTCGGTCGATTCGGATCCTTTTTCGAAGCGATCCAAATCCGCCGAGCTCGGCGGTAAACCGATCAGGTCGAAGTACAACCGGCGGGCGAGTGTCCGTCTGTCGGCGGGGGCCGACGGTTTCATCCCCTTCTCAAGGAGCTTTGCGCCGATGAAGGCGTCAATGGGATTCTTCGCGCCGGCAATCGTTGGGACTTTGAAATCGATCACCGGTTGAAAGGCCCAGTGCTTTCTCGGGTCGGCGGTCGCTGCGACGGTGCTCGCCGGGAAGACGGCCCCATGCTTGACCCACTCCGTGAGTGCGGCGACTTGCTCCTTCGTGAGTTCGCTATCCGGTGGCATCGCGTTGTCGCCCTTGCGCTCGACGGAGGCGATCAACTTGCTCTGCTCCGGCTTGCCGGGGACGACTACTGCGCCTTCGTCGTTGCCTTTGGCCAATCCCGCCGAGTTATCGAGACGCAAACCCGCCTGCTGTTTTTTGGGACCATGGCAGCTGATGCAATGCTCAACGAGGATCGGACGGATCGATTTTTCGAAGAATTCGACGGCTTGGGGAGAAGCGGCAACCGGCTCGGCGGCGTCTAGCGCTGGAGCAACGCAACACGCCGCGGCGAGCGAAAGGGTCAACTTGCGGATCATTCGGCGCTCCGAACGTGAGACGAGAGGCGGACCGGCGGGGCGGACATCATCATTATAGTGGTGTGCGCTCTCGACCGCGACGCGCGTTTCGCTCCCGGTCGGATCAAGCCCGCTCCAGCGGAATCAAGTCATCTTCGCTCGTCTGGGGCTTCTCGCGTCTAGCCCAGGGAATCGGCTTGGGTTTTGCTTTCGGCTGAGCTTCAAAGCGGCGGTGGCAATGGGGGCACTCGGAGGGTGGCTTGCCATCGATTTTCGAACAGGCTTTGCGACAGCGGTTACACACGACCGCGGTGCCGAGGATCGTGTAAGGGTGTTGCACCACCGGTTCGGAATATTCGCGATCGATTGCCGAGCGTCGGCCCGGGTGTGAGCGGGCCTCAAATCCGGGGTACCCGCCGTGTTCCTCGGTCTTGACTTCGCCGATTCCCGCGATGATCCATTTGAAGACGAACGCCGTCGGCAGGGCCAAGATGCAGCCGCCCACCAAGCCGACTACGACGCAAGCGATCATCGCCCCGATGGCCAAACCATTCTGTTTCCGTTTCATGCCGGCTCGGAACGGGATCAGCCCGCACGCGAATCCCATCACGCCGCCGGCCATTGCCGCGATAACCAATTGGCCAGCGTCCATCGAAATACCCCGGAGTTGTGCTCCCCCCGAAAAGTAGAACACCTTTATCCGCGCCGGCGATGACATCGCATGGAATTCCCCGCGCCTTAACGATTGCCCCACAACGCTGGATCGATTAGAGTTGGCTGTCCCCTCCCCGACCCCCGGTGGGCTTGCCATGCTACGCCTCGATGCCCCGCGCGGCGTGCGCTTCTGCGACGGTCTCACCCGCCGCGATTTCCTCATGGCCGGGGCGATTCCGACGCTCGGACTCTCGCTGCCCCAAGCGATCGCGGCTCAGAAAATCGAGCCGAAGAAGGACGAAGATGTAAACTGCATCTTCCTCTTCTTGGTCGGCGCGCCCAGCCAGCTCGACACGTTCGACCCCAAGCCCGATGCCCCCGCCGAAGTGCGCGGGCCCTACCAGCCCATCGAGACGAAGGTGAAGGGCCTCCGCATCGCGGAGATCTTCCCCAAGACGGCCGAACACGCCGACAAATTTTCCATCATCCGCAGTCTGAACTACGCCGGCACCGCCGTCCACGATGTGGGCCACCAAGTCATGCAGACGGGCCGGTTGTTCAGCGGCGGCGTCGAGCATCCGCACATGGGCTGCGTCCTCGGTTACCAAAAGGGGGGCCGCGGCGAACTCCCGGCCCACGTGCTGCTCCCCCGACCCATCGGCCGCACCGGCGGTAACCTGCCCCATGGTCACACCGCCGGGTACTTGGGCAAAGTCCACGACCCGTTCATTTTGAACGCCGACCCGAGCGTGCCCAACTTCAAAGTGCCCGACTTACTGCCGCCGGAGCAGATCACGCCCGCCCGGGCCGAACGCCGGCAGAAACTCCGCGACGCCATCGACGGATCGATGGAAGCATTCGAGAAGTCGCAGGCGGGCAAGCAACTCGACGACAATTTCGCGCTGGCCTACAAATTGATGTCGTCGGCGAAGGCGCGTGATGCCTTCGACCTGCAAAAAGAACCTGAGAAGATGCGCGAGCGCTACGGCAAGACGCGTTTCGGCCAATCGTGTCTGATGGCGCGCCGGCTCATCGAAGCGGGCGTGCGGTTCGTCACCGTCAACATGTTCGAGACCGTCTTCGACGAGGTGACTTGGGACATCCACGGTTCGCGGCCGTTCACCGACATCAATGAGATGGCCAAGCAGGTGGTGCCGAACTTCGACCGGGCCTACAGCGCGCTGCTGAGCGACTTGGCAGACCGCGGCTTGCTGAAAACGACGATGGTGATCGCCACCGGCGAATTCGGACGCACGCCGAAGATCAACCCGGCGGGCGGACGCGATCACCACCCCGGCGTCTGGAGTATGCTCATGGGCGGCGGACCGCTCAAAGGCGGGGTCGTCGTCGGCGAATCGGACGAGCACGCCCACTCGCCGAAAACCCGCCCGGTCAGCGCGGGCGAAGTCGCGGCCACCGTCTACAAGGGCTTGGGCCTCGACCACCACAAAGAACTCCCCGGCCCGCAAGGACGACCGATCCCCGCGACGGACTACTCGGTGAAACCGATCGACGAATTGATTTGAGGAGGTTGCCGTGAACACCACCGTTGACTTGCCGTATGCGACGGGCTCCGAAATCGAGGGCCGCTGGATCGAAGGTCTGCGCCGCTTGCCGACCGAAGATGAACTCCCTTGTTCGGATGGGATCCCCGTGGAAACAGCCTGGCACCGCGACGCGGCACCCCCTTTTGCTCGACGCGGTGCGGTACTATTCTCGGGATCGAATGGACTGGTGGTGCGGCGCGGACATGTTCCTCTACTTCAACTTCGACATGGTGAAAAACAAAGACTTACGGGGTCCCGACTTCTTCTTCGTGAAAGGGGTTCCGAAACGGGATCGCAAGTCGTACGTCGTGTGGGAGGAGGGGGGCCACTTTCCGAACTTCATCGTCGAGATCGTCTCCGAGTCCACGGAAGACAAAGATTACGGCGAGAAAAAGTCCCTCTACGAACGCGTGTTCCAAACGCCCGAGTACTTCATCGTCGACCTCGAGCGGGAAGCGGTGGTCGGTTGGCGTTTGACGGCCGGCAAGTACCGGAAAATCGCGCCGGTCGGCGGAAAACTCCGTTGCGAACAACTGGGGCTGGAACTCGGTTTCTGCGCGGACTCGATCCTGCACGGATCGCCGCTCGAAGAACGACGCCAGTTCCCGCGACTCTTTTATTACGACGGGCGCTTGGCCGCCACGCTCGCCGAAGCCGAACGGGATAAGGCCGAAGACGAACGGCGCAAGGCCGAGGCTTCCGCAACGGTGGCCGAAGACGAACGGCGGAAGGCCGAAGTTTCCGAAAAGCGAGCGCGCGACGCCGAAGCGTCGAATTCCGAGTTGCGGAAAGAACTCGCGGCTTTGAAAGCCGAACTCTCCCGCAACCCCACGGAGGTCCCATGAGCACCGCCCATTTGCCGTACGCGACGGGGGCCGAAATCGGGGGGCGTTGGATCACGGGCCTACACCGGTTGCCGACTGAAGACGAACTCCCCGATTCGGATGGGATCCCCCCGGAGAGCGATTGGCACCGCGACGCGGCCGCGCTGCTTTCGGATTCGATCCGCCACTTGGTGCG
>JAYTBD010000948.1:0-2548 GCA_043737155.1 Fimbriiglobus sp.
GATATCCAGTTCCGGCGTGACACTCTTCGCTAAACTTGTCTTTCGCGGAGCGAAAGGCGACACTGCTCCGTCTGGCAATCGCTACCTGACGAGCCGTAACCGTGTCAACTCATCCAGCAGCTTCTCCCGCACCGGCCGCGCTCGCCGGTGGATCTCGCGCTGCCCTTCGACGTATTCTTCCCGGCCGCTCCGCGTTTCGACCGCGATCGGTGCGAAGCCGAAACTACTCAAATCATAGGGACTCGCCCGCATATCGAGTTCCCGCGCGGCCACCGCCAATCCGAAAGCATCGCCCAACACCTCGGACGATGTGAACGGGGCGAACTTGAACGCGAACTTGTACAAGTCCATGTTCGCGTGGACGCAGCCGGGTTGATCGTGCTCGGGGCTGTTCGCCCGGCTGAGTTCCAATTTGTTCAACGGCAACGCCGACGTCGTGAAGAACCGGTAAGCGTCGAAGTGCGTGCAGCGAACCCCCGCCACCGCCACCACGTTGTCAGTCTGCTCGGCCGACAACCGCAGCGGAACGCGGGAATGGCGGACATTGTCCGCGCGGTACACCATTGCCCACTCGTGCAGGCCGAAACACGCGAACTGCGGTTCGCGGTCGCGGATCGCGGTCTGATAGCGGATCGCCCAATCGAGTTGTTCGATGCGATGCGTGGGAAATGCGGACGCGGGCAGGATGGCACCGCCGTCGTCGAACGAGAACAACTGCGGCCAGGCGAGATCGGTCGGAGTCGCCCCTTGCAAATGGACGTCGATGCCCGGGGACCACCTCAGCAAATGGCCGGCGCGGTAGGAGTAATACTCGAAGAGGAAATCGTAGACGGGGTGCTTGCGACCGGTGCGGGCTAAGCGATCTCGCGCGATCGGACCGACGCGAGTCTCGTGCCGGCGCTTTGCCGCTTCCCATTCGCCGCGTAGAAGCGATTCAACCATCGGTCCGCGGGCCGGCGAGGTGCATGTAGTCCGGCGGTTCCGTTTGCCCCGGCCGCGCGATCGGCCCGCGATTCGCCATCCAAGCCGCGTCGGCGGGTACTATTTCCCGACGCTCGGCATCCCAGCCGAAGGCGCGGCCCTCGTCCAAACTCCGCAGGGCCATGGCGGTGATCGCCACGGTCGCCGCGCCGAGTTCCGGCGGGGCGAGCGTGTTCGCATCGCGCCGGCGGACGCAGTCGAGGAAGTTCTCCCATAAGGCTTCGGTATCGTTCTTCGGCGAGTTCACCGGCACGAACTCGGTCGGACGGATCGTCGTCTCGATCCGGGCCGGGAGACCTGCGCCGCCGCGCGGGTCGTCGTGGTGGATTTGGAATCCGCCCTTGAGGAACTTGATCGCCCCGTGCCGCCCGCGGATCACATCCTCTTGCGGATACGCCGAAGTCGTCGCCGCGGTCAGCACCAGTTGCGCCCCTTCTTCGAAATCGGCGATCAGCGTCGTCAGGTCGGGCACCGTTCGGCCGTCCTGTTCGAGGAATAGCCCTCCCCCGGCCGTGACGCGGGTCGGATACCGCAACCCGCTGGACACGAGCATCCGCGCCAGTGGGTGGGTGAGCAAATCGGTGACCGGCCCGCCCCCGAAGTTGCGATAGCAGCGCCACTGGGCGAAGGCGGCGCGGTCGAAGGGTCGTTCCTGCGGGGTCGGTCCGAGTTTCTCGCCGCCGACTTCGAAGCGATGGCCGAGGAACAAGTCCCAGTCGATGGTCTTCGGGTTCATCTGCGCGGCGAGTCGGTAGTAGCGGAATTGCCCGCGGATGTCGTTGCGAAACACACCGGCTTGCAAATGGGACACATGCCCGATGCGGCCCGCGCGGATCCGTTCGTGGGCCGTGTGCCAGACGGGATCGGCCAAGGTTTGCATCCCGACGGTGAGCACGCGGTTGTGCTTCTTGGCCGCATCGCCCACCGCCAGCGCTTCCGCCGGGGTGCGCGTCATCGGCTTCTCGACGTACACATCCTTCCCGGCGGCGAACGCGTCGAGCGTCATCCGGCCGTGCCAGTGATCGGGCGTGGTGATGCAGACCGCATCGACGTCTTTGAGGTCGAGCAACTTGCGGTAGTCCTTGACGACGCGGCTGCGGTCGCCCGGATTCAGCCCGCACTTCTTCGCCGAAGGGTACAGACCTTGGGAATATTGCCGACGGGTCGTGGTGCCGCCGAAGGTGTGGTCGTACTCCTCTTCCAATCCGTCCCACACATCGCATACGGCCACCGGTGAGACGCCGCGATTGTCGAGGGCCATCTTCACGATCATGTTGATGTGGGCTTGGGCCCGTCCACCGCAGCCGAGGAAACCGATTTGCACCCGGGCGTTGCTGCCGGCGACGTTGGCGTAACTCGCGGCGGATAGGCCGATGGAAGCCGCGGCGCCGGCGGTGGCTCGGAAGAATTTGCGTCGGTCGACGGGTCGGTGCTCAACTGGCATTGCTGGTGCTCGACTTTGAAATTCTCGGGACTGTAGCCATCACGCTCCGCGTGCTGCCGGATGAGGCTGCAATACGGATTGCGGGATGCCCTTTCCGGCCGCATCACGCGGAGCGTGATGACT